>VBAI01000209.1:716-7548 GCA_005882295.1 Candidatus Segetimicrobium genomatis
GATCTGTTCAACCTCGGTGCGCCCGCTGCCAAACGCGATCGAAGAGACCAGCAGCGCCCCCGAACCGGCCATCCAGAATGCGAGCAAGACGGCAACCCCTCTGTTCCTCATCGCCTTCACCTCCTCGACGAGTTCGCACTGTGCGCGCGAACTCGTCCAGAGGATAGGCGAGGGCATGACGGAGGTCTGCAATTCAGCGCCAGCAGGCGACTGAGGCGGGCGGATGGCGTCTGGGACCGACCGGGCGGAGTCAGGCCCTACCGGGAGGCGTCCCCTTTTTCGGCGACAGGTTGCAGTGTATCCTAAGGTCCTATAACACCATGAGTACTGAGACTGAGAAAATCTCACCCAAAGGGCGGCACGTCAGCCCGAACTTCATCACCGAGGTCATCGACGGAGACCTGCAACAGGGCCGTTACCCGAAAGTGGTCACGCGCTTTCCGCCCGAGCCCAACGGCTACCTGCACATCGGGCATGCAAAATCCATCGCCCTGAATTTCGGTCTCGCCCTCGATTACCGCGGGGAGTGCAACCTGCGTTTCGACGATACCAACCCCGAAACCGAGAGTCGGGAGTACGTCGAGGCCATCAAGCGAGACATCCAGTGGCTGGGCTTCCGGTGGGCCCGGGAATGCTACGCCTCAGACTACTTTGAGCGGCTGTTCGAGTGTGCCGTGCAGCTCATCCGAGACGGCGCAGCCTACGTCGACAGTCTCTCAGAGGAGGAGATCAGCACGTACCGGGGCACCATCACCGAACCCGGCAGGCCGAGTCTCTATCGCGACCGGACCGTGACAGAGAACCTCGACCTCTTTGCGCGCATGCGGAAGGGCGAATTCCCATCCGGCGCGCATGTGCTGCGCGCCAAAATCGACCTCCGCAGCCCCAATATGAAGCTCCGCGATCCGGTGCTCTACCGGATCGTCCACGCCTCCCACTACCGCACCGGCGACGCCTGGTGCATCTACCCGCTTTACGACTTCGCCCATCCCCTCTCCGACGCCATCGAGGGCGTCTCGCACAGCATCTGCACGCTGGAATTTGAAAATAACCGCGCCATCTACGACTGGCTGGTAGAGCACCTGCGCGGCAAGTGCGGCCTGCCCGCATCCCCCCGCCCCTACCAGTATGAGTTCGCCCGCCTCAACCTGGACTACACCGTCCTCTCCAAGCGCAAGCTCATCAAGCTGGTCGAGGACGGACACGTGAAGGGCTGGGACGATCCACGGATGCCGACGATCGCCGGGCTGCGCCGGCGCGGGGTGACGCCTGAGGCGATCCGGGAGTTTGCGAACCGCATCGGCGTCGCCAAGGCCAATAGCCGGGTGGATCTCGCCACATTCGAAGCTGCCATCCGGGACGACCTCAACTATCGCGCACCGCGCGTGTTGGCGGTGCTCAGACCGCTGAAGGTGGTGCTGACCAACCTTCCCGAGGGGAACGTGGAGGAACTCCAGGCGCCCTACTGGCCACACGACGTGCCGAATGAAGGCTCGCGGGCGGTGCCGTTCTCAGGAGAGCTATACATCGAGCGCGACGATTTTCGAGAGCACCCACCCAAGGGATTCTATCGCCTGATCCCCGGCGGCCGGGTCCGGCTGCGCCATGCCTATGTCATCCGTTGCGACGATGTGGTGAAGGACGCGGCGGGAAATCTCGTGGAACTGCGGTGCACGTACGATCCGGCCACGCTGGGCCGCGCGCCCGCGGGAGGCCCGGTGAAAGGGACGATCCACTGGGTCTCGGCGCGCCACGGAGTGAGGGCGGAGATGCGCCTCTACGACCGGCTCTTCAGGATGGCCGACCCTGAAGCGGGTGACGGCGACATCAGCGCCTCCCTCAGCCCGGAGTCCCTCACGGTCGTGGAGGGGTATGTCGAGCCCAGCGTGCTGCACGACCCGCCGGAGCTCCGCTATCAGTTTGAACGGCTGGGATACTTCTGGCGCGATCCAGCGGACGCGAGCCCGAAGCGGCTTGTGTTCAACCGCATTGTGAGCCTGCGCGACTCCTGGGCCAAACGGGAGGGACGCGGGCGCGTCTAGGACCCCGCAGCCCTCACACGCCGCGTGAGTCAGGAAGGCGGCGAATCCACTCCACGGCACTATCGAGCCGCTGGACGACGCGATCCCGCCCGAGCAGCGCGGTCAATTCAAACAATCCCGGGCCCGCCGTCTTGCCCGTGAGCGCCAGGCGGGCGGGGTGAATGATCTCCCGGCTCTCGATGCGTAGCTCGCTGGCCATCGTGCGGATAATCGTTTCCACCGCGGCGGCATCCAGCCTGTCCACCTTCGCCACGCGGTCCCGCAGTTGGGCCAGCATCGTGGCTGCGGTCTTCTGGCTGAAGTACTTCTTCACCGCGTCGGGTTCGTACGTCACGGCGTCCGTAAAGAAGAAGTCACCGTAGGTCAGAATATCGCGGCCGACTTTGATGCGGTCGCCGAGCACCTCAACCACCTGGCGGATATAGGCGTGGGTCTGGGCGGTGACCTGACCGTCGAGCAACCCGGCGTGGCGCAGCGGCTCCAAACAGGCGTCCACCACGCGGCCCGGGTCGCGCTGAAGCAACTCGCGCATGTACACGCCGTTCATCCAGGTGAGCTTGGCCATGTCGAACACCGGCGAGGCCTTGCCCAGATCCTTCAGACGGAACCGCTCGATGAGCTCGCGCACAGAGAAGATCTCGCGGCTCTCCTCCGGGTACCAGGCCATGAGCGCAAAGAAGTTCAGTAGCGCCTCGGGCAGAAATCCTGCCCGCTTGTAGTCGCGCACCGCCGTATCGCCCGTCCGCTTGCTGAGCTTCTTGTGATCGGTGCCCAGGATGTTGGAGAGGTGCGCGACTTGGGGAGGCTCCCATCCCAGCGCCTGATACATGATCCACTGCTTGGGCGTGTTGGAAAGGTGCTCGATTCCCCTGATCACGTGCGTAATGGCCATGGTGTGATCGTCAACGACGTTGGCAAAATTATACAGCGGCGACCCGTCGGAACGCACGATGATGTGATCATCCAGATGCTCGGGGTCGAACTCCACGCGGCCCCGCACGAGGTCGTTCACCACAATGGTCTCCCCATCATCGTGGATGCGCAGCCGGATGGTGGGACGCCGGCCCTGGCGCTCGAATTCCGCGCGCTGTTCGGGCGTGAGGTTCCTGCAGCGGCCAGAATACCGATAGGGCTGTTTCGCCACCCGGGCGCGCTGCCGCTCAGCCTCCAGTTCCTCGGGCGTACAGTAGCAGTGGTACGCCGCCCCCCGGTCCAGCAAGGTCTGCGCATACTGCCGGTACAGGTGCGACCGTTCGGTCTGGCGGTAGGGCCCGGCGGGACCGCCCACGTCGGGTCCCTCCTCCCAATCGAGCCCAAGCCAGTGAAAGTCTTCCAGGATCGCCCGCTCGTACTCCTCAGTCGACCTGGTGCGGTCGGTGTCCTCGATGCGGAGGATGAACGCTCCCGTCTGGCTGCGCGCAAATAACCAGTTGAAGAAGGCCATCCACGCGCCGCCGATGTGCAGATACCCTGTCGGGCTGGGTGCGTACCGTGTTCGGACTTTCTGCATGGATATCGGCAAACGTGATGGTGATTAGTGATTCGTGATTTGTGATTCGTCAAAGACTCCTGGCATCAGCCCGCACACCTCAGTTTCGAATCACGAATCACGAGTCACGAATCACTAGGTAAAGAGCATGCTCACCGATTGATTCAGGTGAATCCGGCGGATGGCCTCCGCCAGCAACGGCGCCGCGGAGAGCACGATGATCTTGGGCAGCTGCTCGGCGGGGGGGACGGGGATCGTGTTGGTGACGATGACCTCGCGGATTTCCTGGCGCGCCAGCCGCTCGGCGGCTGGACCCGCCAGCACGGCATGCGTCGCGCAAATGTAGACTTCGGGGCGGGCGCCGCGGCGCATTAACACGTCGAGAGCCCCCGACAGAGTCCCGGCGGTGTCGATGATGTCCTCAATCATGATCGGCGTCTTGCCCTCCACCTCGCCGACGATCTCCACCGGCTCCTTCACGTCTTTCCCAACCCGGCGCTGGAAGATGATCGCCAGCGGCAGGTCCAGCCGGTCCGCCAGCTCCTTGCTGCGCTTCACGGCGCCGTCGTCGGCCGCCACCACCACGGCGTTGGACAGTCCCTTGTCCCGCACATAGTCCGCGAACAGGGGCATGGCGCGCAGATGATCGACGGGAATGTTGAAAAATCCCTCGATCTGCCCGGCGTGGAGATCCACCGCCAGCATGCGATGGGCCCCAGCCGTCATCAGCAGGTCGGCCACCAGGCGGCCGGTGATCGGTTCGCGGGGGGCGTCCTTCTTGTCCTTGCGCGCATAGCCGTAGTATGGCGTCACCGCGGTAATCCGCCCGGCCGACGCCCGCCGCAGCGCATCCACCATAATCAGCAGTTCCATGAGGTGCTCATTGACCGGGTGGCAGGTCGATTGAAGAACAAAGGCATCGACGCCGCGGGCGTTCTCCTCGAACCGCACGTAAATCTCGCCGTCGGCGAACCGTGCAATGTTGACCCGGCCCTGCGGAATCTGGAGATACGCCGCGATCTCTTCACCCAACGCGGGAGTGGCCGTGCCGCAGAAGAGTTTCAGTTCGCCGTAAGCGTTGTTCTCCGCCATACCGCCTCTACATTACCACGAATCGTTTCACGGCCCCCCGGCTGCCGTTGGGCACAGGACGGGACCGGGATGAACGCGGGAACCCAAGATATATCACGATCCAACAGGGACGCTGTGGGACACGCGGCGGGCGAGACAGTCAGCGGGCCTGCACCAGAAACTTGATGGCCGTTCGTTCCTCTCCTTCAATCATGACCTTGGTGAACGCGGGAATGGTTACCAGGTCGATGCCATTGGGGGCCACAAATCCGCGGGTGATAGCGATCGCCTTGACCGCCTGGTTCACCGCACCCGCTCCAACCGCCTGCAACTCAACCGATCCCCTCTCCCGCAGCACGGCCGCGAGCGCACCCGCGACGGCCTTGGGTTTCGAGTCCGCCCCGACCTTGAGCACCTCCGGCATGGGAGCATGCTCCCTCACTGCTCCGATCACCACCCTATCCATTGGACTTCCACTATTTCGTATGCCCACAACGAATTCCTTCTGGAGCCCGTCCGGGCGGTACCAGGCCGAATTTCGTCATGCACCGCGCCCTCCGGCACTGGCGGGCAGCAGAGCCACGGCCAGATCGGCGGCACGCAGCGCCGCTTCTCGCAGCGCCGCCGTCTGCGCCACGAGACGGGCCCGCACGGTGGATCGCTCATCCCATGCGGTACACACCTGCCGGCGCACGTCATCGGTGGTCAGCGCCGGCAGCGGGAGGAATCGCCCCACCCCGACGCGCTGCAGCAGCTCCTCAACTTTGGGATCGTACGTGACCCCGATCGGCGGGACACCGCAGGCCACCGCGTAGACCAGCGCGTGGAGCCGCATCCCGACGATCAGGTCGAGCGCGCCCACGACGGCCATCATCTCGCGGGGGGACAACCCTGCCAGGGTCCGCCCGCCGGTGGCATGGGCGGCCTGCGCGCATACGGTCAGGTCATGGTCTGGATGAAACGCCAGGGCGACGACCTCAGCCCCAATCTCCCGGCAGGCCTCCCGAACTCCATCCACCAGCGGCTGGAGGAAACGTCCATCACTCCATGGCCGCAGCGCCACTCCAATGCGCGGGGACCGCGGCGCGCCCACGAGATCGCGGATCTCTGCGATCGGGGCAGGATCCAGCGCGAACGCCGGGTCGGCGACCACCTGCACGGGCCGGTGCACCGCGAGCTGTTGGAGCAGGCGGCGGGAGCCCTCGTCGCGCACTGTAATGAGCGTCACGCGGTTGAGGATCCGGCGAGCCAGCGCGCGCAGCCACCCACGGCGGAGGGGACCGATCCCCGCCGCGAACACCATGGTGGCGCGCGCCAGCCGCGTCGCCAGCCCCAGGAGTCCCAGGTAGTAGAGTGCGCCTCGGGCGCTGGTCACGTCTTGAACCAGGCTTCCCCCGCCGCTGATGAACAGGTCCGCGCCGAGGATGGCCTGAATAGCCCCGGTGGTCCGGGAGACGCTGGCCACGCCGTGCAGAGCCTTCGTCTGTTCAGGATTGCCGGACAACACCACGATCTGGGCCTGGGGGAGGCGGGCACGGAGGGCCCCGACGATGACTCCGAGTATTGCCTCGTCGCCGCTGTTCCCGAAGCCGTAATATCCTGACACGACGATGCGCGTCAACGCTGGCGCCTGCGCCGCGCTGAGCGGTCCGGGCGAGATGCGAGGATCCAGCCGAGGCGGACGACCCCAAGCGCGGCGGCGCCCAGAAGACTCCCCAGCACCAGCGCGTTCGCCGTGCGCCAGGCCGTGTACAACAGCGGGGTGTGAATGTGAGAGAAGCTATTGATGATGCCAGCCTGTCCGATCGCGCCGACTGCGGCCAGAGGGGCGACCGCCAGCCGCCATCCCGCTGCCGCCGCGGCCGCCGCCAGCACCAGCGCCGGATGCCCGATCAGATACTCCTTCGTCCGCGGTCGCGCTACCAGCAGGTCTCCGGTGAGCGTGCGGAGCCGCTCCTCGATGGGTAGCACAGGCAGGCCGAAGTTACCACTCCGCGCCACCAGAATCACCGCACCCAGGCCCACCACAACCGCCAGGGCCGCGTAGCGGAAGAGCAACGGCCGCGAGGACCACGCCCACAACTGCGCCACGCCCTCCCGCCAGTGCCGGGGCGGGTGGTCCGCGGTCGCGAGCACAACGGCCACCAGGATCACAGAGAGCAGATGCGCCAGTTTCACGCCCAGGAACACATCAGCGGCCATCATGAACTCCCAGCCTGAGAGCAGCGCG
>VBAI01000210.1 GCA_005882295.1 Candidatus Segetimicrobium genomatis
CGAGCGCAGCTGCGCAGTCGGCAACCCAGTCGCAGGCCGTGAACTCGTGGAGGGTAGCGGCCAGGCCGCAGGCAGGGAGCGGGAGGCCTGCGGGTCAATCGGGGGCCGACGGAGCCGCGAGAGCGAGGGGGAGCCCCGAGCCACTGCCGCCAGGGTCTGCCTCGACGTAGATCTGCAATTCCAATTCTGCGGTGCATCCCGATGGTAGGAGCCTCCTCCGGGCGGCGAGAAGCCGCTAACAACATGGAGGCTGTGCTGGCGGAGTGGCTCGGCCTGCTGCTGCGCTGGATCCACATCATCGCCGGCATCATGTGGATTGGCGACTCGCTGCTCTTTATGTGGATCGACAGCCACCTCTCCCCCGACCCGCAGCGGCGCAGCGAGGTGGCCGGCGTCACCTGGCTCATCCATGGCGGCGGGTACTACCATCTGGAAAAGCGCCTCCTGGTTCCCGGGCGCCTCCCGCCCAGACTGCGCTGGTTTTGGCTGGAGGCCACCAGCACGTGGCTGTCCGGCTTCCTGTTGCTCATCCTCATTTACTACATGAGCGCCGATGCCTACCTGATCGACCGCAGCGTCAGCAGCATCACCCCCGCCGCGGCGATCGCGGTTGGCGTGGGGCTGATCGTGGGGGGCTGGCTGCTCTACGACGGGCTCTGGCGCACACCGCTCGTGAACCGGCCTCTGATCTTGCTGCCCCTGTCACTCCTGCTCCTGGCCGCAGCCGGCTACCTGGCCACCCACGTGCTCAGCGCGCGGGCCGCATTCCTCCACATCGGCGCGATGCTGGGTACGATCATGGCCGCCAACGTCTGGGTGCATATCCTGCCGCCGCAGTACCGGATGGTGCAGGCCGCCAGGGCGGGGCGCGAGATCGACTACTCGCTGGGCGTGCACGCCAAGACGCGGTCAACGCACAATACGTACTTCACGTTCCCTGTCATCTTTTTGATGATCAGCCAGCACTTCCCGGTGGTGTTCACGGCCCAGCCCGCCTGGCTGGTGCTAATCCTGTTTTTCGTGTTGGGCGCGGGGGCCAGGCACATCATGCTGGTCGGAGTCCGCCCTGCGCGGACGATTGCGGCAGCGACGGCGGCTGCGCTGGTCATCCTGGTCTACCTGACGGCGCGTCCTGTGCTGTCCCAGCGGAGCACCCCTCCGGCGGTCTACGGCCCAGTTCCGTCCCTTTCGCAGGTCCGGGCTGTTCTTGTTGAGCGCTGCGCCGTCTGCCACTCGGAGACGCCGGTGATGCCGGGATTCGTAGCGCCGCCTGTGAACGTCAAAATGGACACGCCTCAGCAGATCCGGGCACTCGCGGGACGAATAAAGATCCGCGCCGTGGAGCAGCGGACGATGCCCCCGGGGAACATCACGCACATCACTGACGAGGAACGCGCACTGCTGCGACGCTGGATGGATGCGGGGGCACCGCTGAAGTGACGCACCGGGCGCGCCCCTCACCCTTTATCCCTCTCCCACCGGGAGAGGGGAAAGCGGTTGGGCGCTAGCGCGCCCTCTCTACACGGCGGTCGCGTTGTCGCGTAGCCGCGGAAGCGACCACTCTACGGAATCGAAGCGGCGGCGACAAACACGCCCAGCCGGTCGCTGGTGGCAAACGCCTGCAGGGTAGCCTGCACGACCTGCCCTTTCAGGGAGACCCAGCCTCCCGAGTAGCGCAGCAGGTCAGTCGCATGCACCGGATAACGCAGCACGATCGTGGCCGGTTTGCTCAACACCACAGGAGCCTTCGATTCCGCGTAGACCGCCTCGACGCGGTACGAGTTGCCGTCGAACCGCATCCCCAGGGGCGGAGGCGCGCCGCTGCTTGGATCCAGCGGCGTAATCTTCACCTCTGCCTGGGACTCCCCCGCGCGCGGGGCGATGGATCCCTCGGGGAACACCACCACGGCCTGTCCGTCCCCCGTGATCACTTGGCCCGGACGCAGGCCCACCGGAACGGTCCCGGATCCGGACTGCGGAGGCATATTGGTCGCCGCCAGCGCAGGAGGCGGGGTAACCCACCGGTAGGGCACGGGCGGGGACTCACCCTCGTACAAGAACCGCACCGGCATCACGCGGCTGACCAGCACAGCCGTGATGACGTAGAGCAGCGCGGCGGCAACACCCCAGACAAGCGCGCGGCGGCTCACGGACCGGTCAGCTCCTTCCGCGCGGGCATCACGATGGGCTATCGAACGACGATGGGATGCGTGGAAAACGCGGGCGGCCAGACCACGGCCCGCGTCTTCGGGCGGACCCACTCCCAGATGACGCTGGTGGCGTTGAGATTGGCTCCGGCATCGGAATGTCCTGACGGAGCAAAGAACAACCCACTCCCGTTGGGAAGCGCGCCGGGCGGCAGCCGGATCTGCCCGGCGGCCCGCGCCACCGCCTCCGGTGTCAGCGTCTGCGCGTTGGGCAGGACATATCGAAACAGGGCCAGCCCGCCGGCGAATCCTTCCAGCACGGGTGCGCTGACCCCCTGGCCGTACCGGCGGCGATACTCTTGCCGCACCCACTGCAGCGCCGCCACGGCATCGGCCGACAGAGCGTCGGTGCGCAGCACATCTCCATCGGGCTTGTCGGAAGCGAACAGGCCGACCGCGTCGGGGCCGAGGATCTCGCCGAACACCATGTGGCAATAACTCGAACTGGTGCCGATGCCGGCCAACAGCGGCACCTTTGCCAGGACCAGCGCCCGCCGCATCGCCACGGCGTCGTCGAGGTAGGCGGCAACGACCAGGACGTCGGTGCGGGCCTGCGCAATCCGGCCGGCCAGGTCGACGTAGTCCGCGCCGGGGAGCGCGTACGGGAGCGCGGCGGCCAGGATCAGGCCCGATGTTCTTATCTCTTCCTGCGCTCCGCCGGCCACCGCGCGTCCATACACGTCATCGACGTAGGCCACGGTATAGCGCAGGCGTCTTCGCACGCGCAGCCTTGGGGCGAGCTGCTCACGGACAAACGCCACCGCAGCGCGTCCGAGGGACTCGCCCGTCGGCGCGAACCGAAAGACCAGGGGACTTGACGCCGCCATTCCCAGTTGTCCGACGGCACCGGTCTCCCAAAACACCAGGCCCAGACGCGAGGCCATCTCAGCAGCCGGGCGCGAGATGGTGCTCCCATAACTTCCAACGACGACGGTGATCCCGCGGTTCGCCAGACGCTCGACGGCGAACGGGGCGGCATCCCATGAGTCCGCATGTTCCAGATGTAACTCGATAGGCCTCCCCTGCCACCCGCCTGCGTGGTTAGCGTACTCGGCTGCCATGGCCGCGCCACGAAATTCCTCTGTCCCACCCGGGCCCTGGCCCCCGCCCGTGGGATAGACGGCGCCGATGACGATGGGCGCGCCGCCCTGTACCGAATGGTGCAGGGCACTACCGGCGGCTCCGGCAGCGGCGCCCATCGCCAGCACCAGACTGATCGCGACAACCGTACGGGGCATCACGATCCCATCCATACTCTCATCTTACCGTGGTGCACCCCAGTTCGTCTGCCCGTACGGCGGGCAGGGTTCGTATCCGGGCTTGACCGCTCCAGGGTTACCCGGCACGCAGATCCCCTGCTTGGGAATCTCATCCGCGTGCGGCCCGGTGTAGCGGACGATGTACAGTCCGTTGTTGATATCCCCAAAGATGAGCAGCCCGTTATACGAGTCGACGTAACTGAAGTGGATCAGATCGGGCGGGCCGGCGGACGGCTTGCTCTGCGCCAGCCCAGACCCGTCCGGCTTCATCACGGTGTCCGCGGCGATCTCATGGGCCCATCGCACCTGTTTCACCGGCTGGCCGAAGTAGTACCCGACCTCCACGGGGGAGAAGGCGTCGGTGATGTCGATCGCCCGCAGCCCGCCGCCGTAGTACGTGGCAAACACGATATGGGGGAAGACCAGCGCGTTGTGCAAACTGTACGCCGCCCGGACCACCGCGGTGCCCGGCTTGTGCCCGGTGGCGGTGCAGTTCTCGAATTGCTGCTCCAGCAGGCCGAAGACACCCACGGTCTTGGGATAGAGATCCCCCCGCATCAGACCGCGCTCATCCCCATAACTCCAGTAGTACTCCTGATCACCCACGTAGACCACGCGCAGCAGGCTTCCGGGGCAATGCGGCCGCACCGGTCCGAGCCCGTCGTTGGGATCAGCCGGGACCTGCCCCGCAGACTGCACCTCGCGCGACTCGCTCAGCACAATCACGTAGGGACGGCCGGGGACCTTGACCGGCGTGTGGTACCACTCGCTGAGGACCGGGGGCTGAGAGCGATCCAGCGCGTTCGGATCGGGATTGAGCGCGGTCAGGCAGAAGCCTTCTGCATCTGGCGAGGGCGCGGCCGCCGGGTTACAGTCGGTGGGGCCGGGGTTGGGCACAAGCTTCCCTCCCGACCGCAGGGTGTTGACCAGGCGGGTGCTGTCGAGCATGAGGAACCCTGCCTGCATCTGTGCCATGTAGATGCGCTTTCCGTCCGTGGACATCACGGCCTCGTGCGTGTTCAGCGACAGGCTGTGCGTCGTGCCCGGGTACGACATTGGCCTGGACGGCCCCAGGCTGAACTGGGCAGGCAGGCCCCATTTGGCCGCGAGATGCGGCGTGCAGGTCTTCGGGCATCCCGACAGATCCACAACCCGGATGTCCACCTCCGGCTCGCGCCGGCCCCCGCCGCCGAAAGTCTGGATCGCCAGGACTCGCGCGGGATTCTCTGGATCCCGCCACAGCGAAAACAGATGGGTCGGTTCCCCTTCGTAGTCGAACCGCGCCACCAACCTGGGCTGCTCGCAGTTCGAGATGTCATAGACGGCGAGCCCGCGGGTCGGAAGCCCAGGCGGAGACGGATACCCGAGGCCGTCGATCGCGGCCCGCTGATCGATCACCAGCAGGTCGGCGCTGGCCTCGATGCCTTCGCCTCCATTCATCACGCCGGGCACGAGATCGGGGACCGGCCCCACAACACGCGCCCTGGCCGGATCTTTCACATCGACGACGACGGCCGGCTGGTATCCCATGATCGCGCCCACATACACGCAGTGGTCGGCAATAGTGATATCGCCGTTGTCGCCGCGGGGAATCCCCATCGGCGTGTTGTTCCACTGGTAGTCATCGAGCAGCGGCAGATGCGCCACCAGCTCGAAGTTGCGGCCAAGCCCCTGCGGTGGGATCCGCGAGACGGGCGGCCTGACAGCGGGAAGGTACGGCGGGGGTTCGGCTGCGGCGCCGCCTATCCGCGCCGTGCCGCCCAGGAGGAACCCCATGCCGAAGACCACGACGATGATAAACACACTACCCACTGCCCCTACGAACCTCACATCATCGCCTCCCCTTTTGATGCCGCGGGTTTGTGTATCTCTCTCTAGACCGTCACACACTCTGCAGCAGATTGGCGATGGCATGCGTCACGGCCGACGAATCCCAGCGCCCGGTGGCCCACCGCTGCCAGCCAAACAACGCCCCGGCGGCGAGATTGACCGGGAGGCTCCACACCCCGTACCCCCTGAGGTGTACGGCCGCAAACGCAGCCGCGGCGCCGGCAACCGCCATACCCTCGCCCCAGCGGGCCAGCCAGCCGTACAGGAACCTGCGGAAGAATGCTTCCTCGGCAATCGCCGCGACGCCAGTAGCCGCCAGGGCAAGCCATGTGCCCGGAGCCGGCGTGTGCACGGCGAGCATCCTGGCGGCCGCGAACGCCGCGACACCGACGGAGGTGACGCCCCACCACCAGGCGCGACCCCCCTTGCCGCCGGGCGGCCCCACCGGGACGGCGATCCCCAGCACGCCGGCGGCGACCACCACTCCCCACCCGGCCGCCGTCGCCAGCGGCCGCGCAAACAGCGCCGCGCACCCGGCTGCCAGGGCCGCGATCCACAACACGTCAGGACGCTGTGATCGCCGCTCCCTCATTGCACGACGATGGTGGACACCACGATCACGCGGGGGTTGAACGGGAAGTGATCGTTGGCCACGTACTCGGCCTGCAGGAGATGCGCGCCCTTCGCCACGTCCACCTCCTGATCCAGCCCGTACGTCATCGATACGATCTGCCCGTCGACCAGCAGGTGGATATGTCCCTCGTCGGGCGCCAGGCGCGTAGTCGTCTCCTGGATGATCCGGCCTCCATTCAGCGCCAGCCGCACCCGCAGCTTGGTGTTGGTGATGACAGACCCGGGCAATGGTTCCAGGATCTGCAGTGTGGCCGTGGAGTGGGGACGGGGCTGGTTCACCGCTGGAGCGGCTGCCTGTCTCCCACGCATGCCACAGCCGGCAGCGAGCACCAGGATGCTCATCATAGCGGCGAGGGCTGCACGCGACATCGTCAACGGTCTACTGGGGCACTCGAAGCCTTCGGTGATACCTACCAAATTTGGCGCGGAGAAGGTTGCGTCCTGCAGCATCGAATACCACAACGTGCGTTGCGCCCCGCATCGTAACAGGTGTCTTCAAGGTACAGTGATGCTGATGGTTCCCAGACCCAGCCCTGCGCGGTTCTTAGCACAAGCACCCAGAAGCTAAGTAGGAGGGAACAGGAATGGTGCGTATCTCGCTGTTCGTCTTGGCAATGGTGTGTATGCTCGCTCTCTCGCTGACGATCACCCAGACTGTCTCGGCCCATGAAGAGCGAAAGGTCGGCCCGTATCAGGTCGCTGTGGGATGGGCCGATGAGCCTACATACGTAGGGTTCAAGAACGCCGTTGAGATAATCCTCAAGGACACAAAGGGCAAGCCGGTCTTGAATCTCGGGGACACCCTCAAGGTGGAAGTCGTCTTTGGTGATCAGAAGAGCGGCCTGTTAACCCTCGAGCCCGCGTTTGACGTCGAAGAGGGGTTTGGTACGCCGGGGGACTACCAGGCATCGCTCATACCCACGCGCCCGGGCACGTATACGTTCCATTTCGTGGGGTCCATCAAGGGGCAGAAGGTCGACCAGACATTCACCTCATCGGAGAAGACCTTCGACTCTCCCCGCGCCCCATCTGAGGTCGAGTTCCCGGCCAAAAATCCAGCGACCGCCGATCTGGCGGCCCGGTTGGAACGGCTGAGCCCTCGGGTCGACACGGCGCAGGCCGCGGCGACCGCGGGACAGGCGGCGGCCGCGCAGGCCAGGGTGCTTGCCGCCGTTGCGCTGATTGCCGGCGTTGTATCGCTCGCGTCTGCCAGGCGGAGGCGGACCGCCTGACGTGAAGGGCCTGGCAATCGCCCACCGGCCCTCGCGCACGCCTTGCTCCGCCAGTCAGAGCCACCCGACGGCGCGGCGCTCGATGCGCCCCCAGACCGCATCGTCATCACGTTCACCGAGGAACCCGAGCCCGCGCTCTCGTTGATCAAAGTGGTGGACAGTTCCGGGCGCGAGGTCGCCACCGGACCTGTCCGGACCGTTGCGGGCCAGCCCTTGAATCTGCAGCTCCAGCTCGCGCCGCTCCCGAAGGGCATCTACACCGTCACATGGCGGACCGTATCGAGGGTGGACGGCCATGTGACAGGCGGCGCGTTCGCCTTCGGCATCGGCATCGTGCCGGCTGGGACCACTCCCCAGCCGGCCGCCCCTCCCCCGTCCGTCCTGGATGTCGTGGCGCGGTGGATCTTCTACGTCGGGTTGAGTGCGTTGATTGGTGCGGCCTGGGTATCGACCGTCGCGTTCCCCACGATGCCTTCCAGAGTCGGACGGGTGCTGTCCGCGGGATGGCTGGTTTCGCTGCTCGGCCTTGCGGTGCTGGTCGAGTCCCAGCGCGCGGATGCGGGCGCGACATTCGGTCAGCTCCTCAGCACGGGAATCGGCAGGGCGCTGGCCTGGCGGGCCGGAGCCCTCGCCGTTGCAGGTGCGGCGCTGGCTGTTGCCTCACGCGTGCCGCCCGCGCGCCGTCGCGCGGCCCTCATCGCCGCCGCATGCGGTGGGCTTGCGGCCATCTTCGCGCATGTAATGGCCGGCCACGCCGGTGCCAGCGCGGGTGCATGGCGATGGGCAAAGGTTCTTATTCAGTGGGCGCACATGAGCACCGCCGCGATCTGGCTGGGCGGTCTGCTGGCGTTGTTGATCGGCCTGCGAGGCGGCTCAGGCAGCGAGAACGCGGCGGCCGTGAAGCGGTTCTCATCGGTAGCTGGCGTCGCGTTGGGTGTGGTCATCGCCACGGGCGCGGCGCGCGCGATCGACCAGGTGGGAAGCTGGACGCTGCTGGTCTCAACGGCGTTCGGCCGCCTGGTGCTCGTGAAGAGTGCGTTCCTGCTCGCGCTTGCGGGGCTGGGGGCGGTCAATCGCTACCGGCACGTCCCTCGCGCTCCTCACAGTCTGCCCGGCCTTCGCAAAGTGGCCACCATCGAACTGGCCATCGCCGCGGCGGTGTTTGCGGTCACGGGACTGCTCACCTCGATTGCCCCGGCGAACCTCCTGGAGGCCGCATCCCGGCCCACGCCGCTGGTCGTGACGGGGAGCGATTTTGGAACGACCGTACGGGCGCGCCTGGAAGTGACGCCAGGGACCCCCGGCATCAATGCGTTCGCGCTCCGACTCGCAGACTACGACAGCGGACGGCCGATCACCGCACAGCGGGTCAGCCTGCGCTTTATGCCGCTGGATCGTTCGGGGATCGGCTCTTCGACCCTGCAGCTCGCGGCCACCGCCGACGGAGCGTTTGAGGGACGGGGGAGCAACCTCTCGATCGAAGGCCGCTGGCAGGTCGTGGTGACGGTGGAACGCGGGGTGAACTCTGTAGAAATCCCGCTCACGGTGGCACTGCGCACGCCGCCCCCGGTGGTCGAAACGATCCGCGAGCCCGGACTGCCTACGCTCTATATTGTGAAACTGCCGGCGGCCTCGATCCAGATCTATCTCGATCCGGAACGGCCGGGTCCCACGTCCGTCCACGTTACCTTCTTGGACCCGGCGGGGAATGAGCTTCCGGTCAGTGCGCTGGCTGTCACGGCCGCTTCTCCCCGCAGCGGACCGACCGCGTTGAAGGTCATCCGATTCGGTGCCGGCCACTTTGCGGCGGAGGGAACTCTGCCCAGCGGTGAGGTGCAGCTGCAGATCACAGCCTCGCTCGCCGCCGAACAACTGCGGACATCGCTGCCGATCCGGCTATGAGGGAAGCGAGACCAGGAACGTCGTGCCGTGGCCGAGCTCACTCTCGACGGTGATCTCGCCGCCGTGTGCGGCCACCAGATTCCTGGCGATGGCCAGCCCTAACCCGCTGCCGCGGGAGTCGCGCGACTTGTAGAAGCGGTCAAACACATGGGGCAGGTCCTCGCGGGAGATCCCCGGCCCAGTATCGCGCACGGACACCACTACCCCCCGGTCGCCCGCGGCTCCGGAACCCGCGCGGCACGTGACATGAATTTCCCCGCTTCGGGGCGTGTAGTGCAAGGCGTTGACCACAAGATTCTCGAGCACCTGGCGGATGCGGACGGCGTCCACGTGGATGGCCGGAAGATGTGGCTCCACCTCCGCCACGAGCGAGACCCCGGCGTCGCCGGCCTCCCCCTGAAAGGAGGCCACCGTCTCTGCCGTTAGCGCACCCAGGTCGGTGGGCTCCCGCTCCAGTTTGAGCGCCCCGGTCTCCGCGAGCGCCAGCGTGCGGAGATCGTCGACCAGGCGCGCCAGCAAGCGCGTCTCCTCGAGCACTGGGCTCAGATGCGCGTCATCACGCGGATAGACACCATCGAGCAGCCCCTCCAGGTTACCTTGAATCACCGCCAATGGCGTGCGCAGGTCGTGGGAAATGTCGGCGAGCAGGCTGCGACGGCGCTCATCGCTCGCCCGCAACCGGCTGACCATAGTGTTGAACGCGCGCGTCAACTGGCGGACCTCCGGAGGCCCGCGTTCCGGCACGCGCACGGCGTAGTCGCCCTCCGCCACTCGCTGGGCGGCGTCCATCACATCGCCGATCGGCGCGGCCATACGGCGCACGCCGCGCCCCACCGTCAGCACCAAGAAAATCATGAATAGGACGACGAGACCGCCAAACGGCCTCATCAAGAAGAACGGATGGGCACCGCGGCCGGCGATCCCAGACGCGATCCAGTAGACGAGGGTGGACGCGCCGAGCAACAGCAAGAACACGAAGCCGGCAAAG
>VBAI01000211.1:0-486 GCA_005882295.1 Candidatus Segetimicrobium genomatis
ATCTGTCGATCCGGAGGAAGCCGTGGAGAAGGCGCGGGCTGGACTTCACATCTCCATGCGTGAAGGTTCAGGATGCTTCAACGTCTCCGCGGTGGCCCGCGCTGTTAGTGAATACGGCATCGATCCCCGCCGCTTCTGCTTCTGTGCAGACCTGATTTCTCCGTTGCAGATTGCTGAAGACGGACACATCGACAACGCCGTGCGCCGGGCCATCCAGAGCGGCATTCCGCCGGTTGTAGCGGTGCAGATGGCCACGCTCAACGCCGCCGAGTGCTTGAAGGTTGACGACGACGAAGGCTCAGTGAGTCCAGGAAAAATCGCCGACATCCTGTTGGTGGACGACCTGACCGCGTTCCACGTCGCTGCGGTCATTGCCAACGGGACTCTAGTGGCACGAGACGGAATACTTGTGACTCCCCTTCCCACGCGGCAATATCCCGAGTGGGCCTACGGCACAGTGCACTTCGCGCATCCTCTGACGCCCGA
>VBAI01000211.1:616-1177 GCA_005882295.1 Candidatus Segetimicrobium genomatis
TGAAGATTGCAGCCGTTGAGCGAGTGCGAGGCACCGGAGAGATCGGGGTCGGGCTGATCCGCGGATTCGGGCTCCGCAGCGGCGCGATGGCCACGACGTACAATTCCCAGCAGCAAAATCTGATTGTACTGGGAACGGACGACCGGGACATGGCCGTAGCGGCTAATACGCTGGCGCGAACAGGGGGCGGGTTCGTCGTGGTGGAGCGAGGCGAAGTCCGGGGGCTGCTGGAGTTGCCGTTGTTCGGGCTGTTGTCGGATCGGTCCTACGAGCATGTGGTTAGCACCCTGAGGCGGCTCAACGTGGTTCTTGCGGAGATGGGCTGCCACCTGCCCGCTCCCTTCCACACGCTGGGTTTCATGGGCCTTCCGGTTGACATCGGCACGCTAAAGATCTCTCCGCGCGGTCTTGTGGACGTGTGGCAGAGCTCGATCGTCCCCCCGACTGTCGGATAGAGGCGCAGAGGAGTTAGGCTTACTGAGGAGGAGCCCGATGGACAAGATGATCATCACCGTTACAGTTGATTCGAGCATGTCATTTCCGCGTAATCCCTATTGCCCC
>VBAI01000211.1:1358-3572 GCA_005882295.1 Candidatus Segetimicrobium genomatis
AATCGCTTCCGCCCGTTTTGAAGAGAAAGTGCGACTAATGGACCTCCATCCGGATATGATGTCAATATGCTTCAACGCCCACGACGAACACTTTCAGCCTGACCCCGACTATCCGGCTAACGAGATCTACGCTACTCACCCGCGGCAAGAGCTGATTGAATTTTGCACCGCGGCCAATGACCGCAAAGTTAAGGTGGAGGTGGAATCTTTCCACACCGGTGCGTATTACAACATGCGCTATGTTACCGAGCGCGGACTCCTGCCCAAACCTATTTGGACCACGCTGTTTCTCGGCTGGCCGGGCGGTACCTGGACGCCGCCGACACCACAAGGGCTAGTCTTTATGGTAGAAAATCTCCCTTACCCTGTGAACTGGAACGTTAGCGTCATGGATCCAGCGACCCACTGGCAGATCCTCAGCTTGGCCATCACTATGGGCGGCCATGTTCGCGTCGGCTGGGAAGACAATCCCTATCTCGGCAATCGGGCCTACGCGAAACGGTGCCATGAACTGGTCGACAAGATCGTCCGTATTGCTGGGGAACTAGGGCGACAAGTAGCCGGCCCAGACGAGGCTCGGGCGATCATCTTTGGGAAGCGAGCAGCGTAATGCAGCAATCTCTCAGAAAGGTTCGTTAGGCGGCGCGGCGCTGGCGGACGTTTAGCGTCAGCAGGGCGGCGCCGATACCGATGAAGGACACGATCAAGATCGTGCCGGCCAGCGCATAGATGGTCGGCGATGTTCCGGCATTCATCGCTCCGAACATGTAGATGGGCAGCGTGTCCTGCCCGCCGACAAGGAAATATGCCCGGCTGTACTCATTGAACGACAGCAGGAACGCGAACAGCGCCGCGCTGGTGATGCCCGGGCTGACCAGCGGGAAGATGATGTCTCGAAAGGTTTGCCAGTTGCTGGCCCCGAGGTCCTGCGCCGCCTCAATCAGGCTCCCGCGCAGGGCCGACATGCTCGTGAGGATGACGATAAAGGCAAACGGCAGCGCCCAAAGGATGTGTCCGGCTGTAATGGTCCATAGCGACGGAATAATGTTCGGCAACTTGAACACAATGGCCAACGACAACCCCTGGATCACACCCGGCACGAACATCGGGAACACCACGGTGTTGAACAGCAGCGACCGGTTCACGCTGCGGAGATAGGCCAGCGAAGCGAGGACGGCCAGCACCGTAGTAATCAATGCCGTGGCGATGCCCGTGACCACCGACGCTTTGAACGCTGCAATCATCCGCTCCTCGGAAAAGAGGATCGAGTACCACTTCACGCTGAGATGCGAGAGGCTGGGCAGATGGGGCAGCAGTCCCGGGTTGAAGGAGATCAAGAGCATGTACGTCGGCGGGACGTACACGAACAGCAACACCCCCACCGCGTAGATCAGCAGCAGGCGCCGGGCCCACTGCCGCCGGCGTGAGGAGTCCGCTGCCGGTTGCGCGGTGGTCATCTTGACACGCTCCGGAACAGCTCGCTCAGACCCAGATATCGGTTGCCGATGACCAGCAGCAGGATGAGCAACGCCAGTACCAGCGTGGAGATGGCGAAGGCCAGCGGGAAGTTCAGCACCCGCATGACGTCCGTGATCATGATAGCAATCATCGATTCGGCCGCCCCGCCCAGGAACTGCACTTCGACCGACGACCCCAACGCCATCACGAATACAAAGAGACTCCCGGCAAAGATCCCCGGCGTGGTGAGCGGAATCACCACATGGCGGAGCGTCTGCCAGGCGCTGGCGCCGAGGTCCTCGCTGGCTTCGAGCACCGACCCCTCGATCCGCGTCATCGACAGCAGGATCGGAAAGATCATGAAAGGCAGGTAGGACGCCAGCAGGCCGACCTGGACAGCAAACTCGTCGAACAGCAGCCACTCTACCGGCCGCTGGATCACTCCCAGCGCCTGCAGTGCCGTGTTGACCAGTCCGAGCCGGCCTAGGATGAGCCGCCAGGCGAATGTGCGGACGATGTAACTGGTGAAGAACGGGACCAAAAAGAGCAGCGACAACGACATCCGCAGGCGCGCACCCGCGAGGCGGTGCATGAAATACGCGATCGGGTACGCGAGTACCAGAGCCAGCGCGGTCGTGGTCACCGCAATACGCGCGGTCTTGATGATGACCGCCAACCGGCCGCTACTGACGATCGTCTGGTAGGCGTCAAACGAGAGATCAGGTTTGATCCAGTAGGTCGCGGGGTCGTAGCGCC
>VBAI01000211.1:3638-10082 GCA_005882295.1 Candidatus Segetimicrobium genomatis
CAGGCCTGCGGCCGCCGGGGAGGCGGCGACGCCCCCCCGGCGAATCGGGTTTACGCGTTGCGAAGCTTCTGCCACCACTCCTCGTACAGTTGGAAGTTGTCTGGACGAACGTTCTGCCAGTAGATGGCCCCCTTCATGCTGAAGAACTTCGACTTCACGTGATCGGCGAGGTCCTTCTGTTCCTGCATCGGCCACTCCTGAGGGTGGGCCTTGGCGTAGGTGACGTTGTTGTCGGTGGGGACCATGTACCCGCGCAGCTTGCCGAGGGCGTTGCCATAGTACCCGCCCAGTTCCCAGTTGGCAAAGCGATGCGCGGCGTCTTTCCTGCCGCGCTGGCCGGCGCCCTTGAAGAGCAGGAGGTCGTTGGACCAACCCTCGTACCCCTCCTTCGGCACCGCATAGTCCGCCTTCACGCCAGCCCGGCGGGCAGCGTAGACGATGGGCTCCCATCCGGTCATCGCCCATACCTCCTGGCTGGTGACGAGCTGCACACCCTGCTCCCAGCCGTTCCAGAAGGTGCGGAACTGTCCATCCTTCTTCTTTTTGACGAGGAACTCCATGACCGCGCCGAGTTCGTCCTTGGTGAGGTTGCCGGGGTTCCCAATCTTCTGCAGGTTGTTCTCCTTGAGATAGATGGCGGTGAAGATGGCGCTATTGATCCAGGCATCTTCCATCGCCGTCTTCCCCTTGAGTTTGGGATCGAAGACGACCGCATAGGTGTCGACCTTCCCGACTTTCTCGGGGAGGTAGATCACGGAGTCGGCGTTGATGACGGTGGGGATGCCGTAGAGTTTCCCCTGGTAGCGGATGTACGGGATGTCTCTCGCCCAGGGCCAGAGGGTCTTGTAGTTGGGAATTTTGGATTCATCCCACGGCTCCAGCTGACCCCGCACGGCGAGTTCCTTCTCCGCGCCGCCCTGCAGGCCGCCGACGTCGTAGAGTTGCTGCGCGTTGCCGAAGATCAGCTTGCTGATCACCGGCCCCGGATCATTGCCGTTGTCGGTGAAGTTGACCTTAATGCCTTCCTGCTGCTCGAGCTTTTGCCAGTACTGCTCGATGGTCATGGTGCCGCTGGCCCAAAAGGTCAATTGAACCGTCTGCTTCTGCTGCGCAGCGGAAAGGCCCGGCCGCCGCAGCAGCTCGATGCCTCCCAGGCCGAGGCTCAGCCCCCCGACTCCCAGCAACTTCAGGAACTGGCGCCGGCTGATGTTCGATGGGTGATCGTACAGATTATCCATGGGTACCCCCCTTCTGGACTCCCCTATCTGGGTGCGCGCGACCGCGAATCTGATTTCACCTCCTCTCGTTCGTCCGCCACGTGTCGTGCGGGAACGCTGGGGAGGACGATGCTATCTCCCGCGTCCCATCCCACCGTGACGCGCGAACCGGCCGATGGGATCTGCTGCGCGCCGCCGGTGCGCTGGTGGGCACGCAGGCGCTGCCCTGTGTCGAGCACGAGGTACACCTCCACGACGGCTCCTTTGTAGATCACCGTATCCACGCGGGCCTCATACCGGTTCGTCTGCCTGGCCGCCTCCGGACCGATGACGATGCGCTCCGGGCGGACCATCAGCACCGCGGGTCCGACCCCCACGCCGCTGGCCACGCGGGCGCGCAGCACAAGACCGTGACTGCGAAAGGTCATGCCCGGCTCGGCCAGGTCCCCGCGGAGCAAATTTGCCGACCCGATGAAGTCCGCGACGAACTCGGTGCGCGGTGCCTCGTACAGTTCCCCCGGAGGTCCGATCTGCTCCAGGCGGCCGTCACGCAGGACGGCCACCCGGTCGCTCATCGACAGGGCTTCCTCCTGGTTATGCGTCACGGCGACGAAGGTCGTGCCCAGCCGGGCGTGGAGGTTTTTGAGCTCGACCTGCATCTGCTCGCGAAACTTCTCGTCAAGTCCCGTGAGGGGCTCATCGAGGAGGAGGACCGCGGGCTCGAGGACCAGGGATCGGGCCAGCGCCACCCGCTGGCGCTGGCCGCCGCTGAGGCGGCTGACGTTGCGGCGGTAGAAGCCTTCCAGGCCAACCAGGTGCAGCAGGCGTTCAGCCTGTTCTCGTCGTGGCGCGTCTGGAACTCCGCGGAGCATCAACCCGTATTCCACGTTCCGCCCCACGCTCATGTGAGGGAATAGGGCGAGGTCCTGGAAGACTGTGCTGGTGTTCCGCCGGTTCGGGGGCACCCCCGTCACATCCTCGCCGCGGATGAGCACGCGTCCGGTCGTCGGATGTTCGAATCCGCCGATGAGACGAAGCAGAGTCGTCTTTCCACTGCCGCTGGGCCCCAATAGGGTGAGAAACTCGCCCTGGCGGATCTCAAGCGAAATGTCCTCAATGGCGGTAATCTCTCCGAACCGCTTGCTCACTTCCACCAGGCTGACTTCCGGAACGTCAGCGCTCATACCATCATGCCCCGGCAGCCTGTGCGCGCATGTGGATGCGTAGCTGTCCGTACGGATCTACCTCCATCCGCTGGCCAGGATAGATCAGCGTCGTCGAGGACGGTTCCTCCACAATTGCCGGACCGTTACAGTGAAAGCCTGGCGCCAGCGCCTCTCGCTCATAGACCGGCACCGCGAGCACCCCGGCGTCCCCGAAATTCACCGGCCGGCTGCCCTTCCGCTCCGATCCGCTCGCATGTTTCGCCTGCAGCCGTCTGATCTCAGGGCGGCGGGAGGCGTACAGCCCGGTCAGCCGGTAGTTCACCACCTCGATGGGGGTCTGCGCGAGCTCGAACGTATAGAGCTTCTTGTGCGCCGTATGAAAGAGCTGCTCGAGTGAGGTCATGGTCGTCGTGCCGTTGAGGTCAAGCGCGATGCTCACGGTGTGGTCCTGGCCATGGTACCGGGCGTCGAGACCGTAGCGAAAGAGGAGATGTGACGGCGCCACCCCGTCGTGACGAAACTGGGCCTCGACTTCCTCACGCAGTGCTGTGAACGCATGGACCACGTCGGCAATGGACAGCTCACTGGTGCGGTTCAGCTGGGTGCGTACCAGGTCGACGCGCTGCTCGGTCATGAGCATGCCCAGGGCCGAGAAGTAACCGGGATAGTTGGGCACCACGACCTCCCGCACCCCCAGCTCCTGTCCCAGCGCCGCCGCATGCATCGCGCCGCCGCCGCCGCTGGCCACCAGGATGAAATCCCGTGGATCGTATCCGCGCTGGACCGAGACGAGCTTCAAGGCGTTGATCATGTTCGCGTCCACCAGCCGGATGACAGCCACCGCCGCGTCATCGACGGTGACCCGCAACCGATCGGCGACCTTCTGCATCGCGCGCCGTGCCGCCTCGACGTCGAGGCTCAGGCGGCCACCGAGAAAATAGTCGGGGTTGATGACCCCGGTCAGGAGCTTCGCGTCGGTGACGGTGGGCTCTGTTCCGCCCCGGCCGTAGGAGGCGGGTCCGGGATCCGCGCCCGCGCTCGCCGGACCGACCTTGAACGCGCCGCCGTCGTCAAACCTGGCGATCGATCCACCGCCCGCGCCGATCTCGACGATGTCCACGACGGGGACCTGGATGGGATATCCGGGAAAGAGACGAGTTTTGAAAAGTTTGTACTCCGTGCTGACCTTCGGGTGGCCGTCTTCGATCAGAGAACATTTGGCCGTGGTGCCGCCGATGTCCATGGAGATGACGTTGGGCTGCTCGATCAACTGCCCGACCATGGCGGCGCCCATCACCCCGGCGACAGGCCCGGATTCGATCAGATAGATAGGCCGGTGCCGGGCCGCACTGAATGGCGTGGTGCCTCCGTTTGACTGCATGACGTGCAGCTCGCCGCGCAGTCCGCCCTGGCCGAGGGCGGCTTCCAGCTGTCCAAGGTAGGTGTCGGCGATCGGCTGCACGTAGGCATTGAGCACGGTGGTGCTGCTGCGCTCGTACTCGCGCCATTCCCGCGTGATGTCGTGCGACGCCGAGATCGCCACGTCTGGCAAATGGCGCTGGAGATAGGCGGCGCAGGCATCTTCGTGCGCCGGGTTGGCGTAGGCGTGCAGCAGGCAGATGGCGATGGCCTGGATTTCATCACGGCGGCAGCGCGCGACGACGGCGTCGAGGTCTTCGGGCCGCAATGGCCGGAGCACCTGTCCGTCCCGGTCGATGCGCTCCCGCACCTCAAACCGCCAGCGCCGGGGGACGAAGGGGCGCGGCTTCTCGAACCGCATGTTATACAGGTCAGGGCGGTTGCCGCGGCCGATCTCCAGCACGTCGCGAAACCCGGCCGTGGTGACCAGCGCGGTCCTGACCCCTTTGCGTTCGGTGATCGCATTGATGACGATGGTCGTGCCGTGGACCACGTAGCCCACATCCGCGAGGCTCACCTCGCCGACGGCAATCGTGTCCATAACCCCGTCGGCGAACGCGCGCGGTGTGGTCAGGGCCTTGGCCACATCGATATCGCCGCTGACCTCGTCGAAGACGACGAGATCGGTGAAGGTTCCTCCGATGTCGGCTGCCAGGCGCAGGCTCACCGTGCGGCTCCCTGCGACCGCTGGGTCCGCTCCCGCTGCGTCGCATCCCGGTCCAGAGCCTCCTCGCGGATAATGACGCCATAAACGGTACAGGCCTGCTCCAGCGTGATGAGGCCGTCCAGCACGTCATCCAGGACGCGACCCGGATCCCGATCCAGCGGGGACCCGTAGCCGCCCCCGCCGCCGGTGACGATGCGAACCAGGCTGCCTTCCGCGAGCGGTGTGTGCGGAACTCTGGCTCCGCGATACTGTTGCTCGTCAGTCGTAATCTCCATGTAGTTCACGGTTCCGGGACGGCCGCCGGCGACTCCCCACGGTCGCTCGATTGACCGGCCGATGCTGGCGTACGTACCCGCGCGGCCGGTCAGGATGCGGTACTCGCGGACCAGCCCGTATCCGCCGCGGAAGCGGCCGGCGCCGACGCCATCTTCCACGTTGAACGAGTACCGCTCCACCCGGAGCGGGAATTTGCCTTCCACCAGTTCCACAGGGTAGTTGTACGTGTCGCCGTCGGTGGTGGCGATGAGCCCACTTTCCCCGTCCTTGTCCACGCCTGCGCCCCATCCGCCATTGTGAGGTTCGATATGCACGAAGAGCTCATTGGTCCTCGGATCGGTGCCCACGATGTAGGACGCACACAAACTCACATAGCTCCCTGCGGTCAGCCGGTGCGGCGCCAGGGGGGCCAGCGCCTTCCAGACGAGCTCGGAGACATACGCCGAGCCTTCATAGTACCAGCCGGTCGGGGTCGGCTTGGTGGCGCTGAACACCGTGTTGTCGGGAATCACGATGCGCAGAGGGCGGAACCAGCCCTCGTTGCTTGGAGCCTGCGGATCTGTAATCGCTTTGAAGATCGTCTTGGTAGCCGACATCAAGGCGCCTCGCGCGCAGTTGATCGGGCCGGCGACCGAGGGGCTGGTACCGGTGAAGTCGATCGTCATCTCGTCCCCGGCCACCGTGACGCTGACGTGGATCGGGATCTGCGCCCCGCTGATCCCATCGCCGTCGATGTAGTCGTCGGCCGCGTAGACGCCGTCGGGGATCTCGGCGATCGCCTTCCGGCTTGTGCGCTCGCCATGGTCGAGGATGTCGGTAAAGGTATGCCGCAGCGCGCCGACGCCATAACGGGCGCAGATTTCCTGCAGGCGTGCGTCGGCGATGCGGACGGCGGCGATTTCGGCGTTGAGGTCCCCCAGCGACATCTTGGGCAGGCGCACGTTGGCGGCGATGATGTCGACGACCTCGTCTACCAGCTCACCGCCTCGGAACAGGCGCAGCTGGGGGAACTGCACGCCTTCCTGGAAGATTTCCGTCGCGTCAGGCGACAGGCTACCGGGTACCTTGCCGCCGACTTCGCTCCAGTGCGCGACCGCAATGGCGAAGGCGATCAGCTGATTCCCGACAAACACCGGCTTGATCAGGGCGATGTCGGCGGTGTGCGTCCCGCCGGCGTACGGGTCATTCGTCATGTAGACGTCGCCTGGGGCGATGCGGCCAGCGTACTTCCGCAGAATGCTCTGGACCTGCATGGCGAACGTCCCGGTGAACAGCGTGATGCCGTTCGTCTGCGCGACGAGCTGCGCGTCCGCGTCGGTGATCCCGCAGGCGAAGTCCAGCACTTCGTAGATCACGGGGCTCATGCTGGTGCGGGCGAGGATGATCCCCATCTCGTCCGCGGTGGCGAGGAGTTTCCCTTTGATGATCTCGACCGTGACGGGATCCATGAGAATAGCGATCGCCTGGCTCGGGTTGCAGTGACGTTCGTCGCTGATTTTGCGTGTCCTGCCGCAGCAGATTTCGATCACCTGAAGGAACGAGCGCGTACGATCGCGTAGGCCTTGAAGGAAAGCGGCACAATACCTCCGCGGGAGGTGACCCGGATGCAAGAACGGATGCAACGATGGGGCGGCTTCATGGCGGGGATGGTCATCCCGAACATTGCAGCCTTCATCGCCTGGGGCCTGATCACCGCCTT
>VBAI01000158.1 GCA_005882295.1 Candidatus Segetimicrobium genomatis
ATTATGTCCCTCCGTACGATGATCCCCTGATTGTCGCCGGTCAGGGGACGGCCGGGCTGGAGATTGTGGAGCAGCATCCGGAGGTCACCGCCGTATTCGTCCCCGTGAGCGGCGGCGGGCTCATCTCCGGCGTGGCGACGGCCATCAAAGCCCTGCGGCCGACGGCGCGTGTGGTCGGCGTCGAGCCTGCCGCTGTCCCGCGCTTCGCCCGATCTCGGGCGGCCGGGAAGCCGGTGGTGTTGGAGCGGGCCGACACGATCGCGGACGGACTGCGTGTCCTCACGCCGGGCAGGCTGACCTGGGAGATTGTGGGCCGGCACGTGGACGAGTTCACGGCTGTGTCCGATGAGGCGACGCTCGCCGCGGTCCGGCAGTTGCTTATTGACGGCAAGGTCGTCGTCGAGCCATCCGGTGCTGTGGCGGTGGCCGCCGCGCTGAGCATGCGCACCCGCGATGTTCACGCCGTGGCGGTAGTCAGCGGCGGCAACGCCGACCCGCAGCTGGTTGCCAGACTCTTCATCGGGGTCTGACCCCTTTGAAATCTCTCCCGCCTGTCAATGCATTGGGGCGCAATTTGGCGTAAGAACGAGCCACGCCGAGATGCGTAGATGCGGCTCTATTTACGGACGAATGTTCGGTATATTTCACCCATATTCACCTTCACGCCACCCCTTGATATTCGTACATATGTTCGCTATAGTAGTTGGCGGAGGTGAGGCCATGGCTACACCGCTGACAGACCGGCAACGACAGGTCCTGGAGCACATCGCCACGTCGATTCGGCGGAACGGCATCGTGCCATCGGTTCGCGAGATCGGTCAGGCCCTGGGGATGCGGTCACCGTCCACGGTTCACCAGCATCTGATGGCGCTGGAGCGCAAGGGATATGTCAAGCGATACGGCGACCGGATGCGCGTGTTGGAAGTGCTGGACAAGCGCATCCTCCCCGACGGCAATCAGGTCGCGCACCTGCCGCTGGTCGGCCGCGTGTCCGCCGGCGTGCCGATCCTGGCGGAGGAAAACGTCGAAGACATGATCCCTGTTCCCCGCAAGATGGTCGGCTGGCATGACGAGAACTGCTTCCTCCTGACCGTTCGCGGGGACAGCATGATCCAGGCCGGCATCTATGACGGCGATATGGTGATCGTCCGCTCGCAGCCTGCGGCCGATCCCAATGAGATCGTGGTCGCGCTGATCGGGGACGAGGCCACCGTCAAACGGCTGGCCTATGAGGGACGGCAGCCGTACCTGGTGCCGGAGAACCCACGCTACGCTCCGATTCGCGGCGAGTTCGAGATCATCGGCAAGGTCGTCGGATTGCTGCGCCGCTACTCCGGAGGACAGGCATGAGCCTGCGCGCCGTTGCCGTTCGGGGAGTGTCCGCCAGCAGGCTGCGCGTAATGCCCCGGCTGCTGTCTTTGCAGCGCACAACACCGCGCGAAAATCTCTGGACACGGCTGGCCGATGATCGCGACCTGATTGGGGTAAAAGTCTGTATGATGATCGGCCTGTTCCTGCTGGTGATGATGCTGGAGGTGCCGTGATCGCCGTGCAGACAGTTGAGATCTATGCAAGCGCTGCGGAGGGAGACGGGCGCGCGGCGCTCGGCGTCGTCATCCGCGACAGCGACGGACAGACGCTACGCGTCGTCGGCCGCATCGCCAGGCCCGCCCCACCGGTGGTCGTCGCCTACCGGGCCGTACTGCATGGCGTGTGGACGGCCAAGCGGTTGGGCGCGCGGAGGATTCGCGTGTTCACCGAGCACCCCGAGGTCGTAGCGCAGCTCACTGGGGACGCCGAGGTGTCGGCCGATCTCATCGGACTGTACCTGCAGACCAAAGCCATGCTCAACGCCTATCGCTGGAGCAGCGTTGAGCTCATCACCCGCGAGCAAAATGCTGCGGCAATACAGGCGGCAGCAGAGGCCCTGGTGCGCGGACATGCCGCCGCCGTGTCAGAAGAGGACGAGCTGGACTTCCTGCCCCTCTGGCTGTCTGCCGAGCGCGTGGCCGAGCCCGCCGGTCATCACTAACCCCTCCTAGATTTCTACGCAGTTCCGCCGCACGCCCCGGTCCGTCCCTCCATCCGTTTGGGAAAGGGACCCCTTCCTTGAGGTGGAAGTGTCGGTGCGGGCGTAGTCCGGCATGAGTGAGGATAAAGCAAGCGAGCTCCTCGAAGAAGCCGAGCGCCGGCTGCATGCAGGCGACTATGCTGCTGCCGAGCAGGCGTCCCGGCAGGTGCTGGAAGCGGCGCCCGACTCCGCTGTGGCGCGGAGTAAGCTTGGGGTCGCTCTGGCACAGCAGGGCAGGCTGGATGAAGCGATTGCCGAGTTCTCCAAGGCCCTGCAACTGCACCCCACCTATGCGTCCGCGTACAGCAACCTCGGGAACGCCTACCGCGCCAAGGGGATGCTGCCGGAGGCCCTGGCCGCATACGAGCGGGCGCTCGCCATCGATCCCGACTACGCGATTGCGCACCAGAACCTGGGAATTCTCTACAAGCAGATGGGCCGCGTCGGTGAAGCGGTGGACCATTTCAAGAGAGCCACACGGCTGTCGCTCCGCCGGCAGGCGGACGGGACACGGCAGGTACGGCGCGGCTGCCTGCCCACGGCGGTGGTGCTCACCGTGGGCGCGTTCGCGTGCTTGGCGCGCGTTCTGCGCTAGGCTCCTCCAGCTCGACCCGGGTACGGATCGCGTGCAGCAGATCGCTGCGTGTCACGATGCCCAGCAGCGTTCCATCGAGGTCGGTGACCAGCAGGCGGCCGATGCCATCCTGCGCCATCCGCGCGAACGCCTCGTACGCTGAGGTGGTCGGCCGGATGGTGCGCAGCCGGGACAGGGGTGTCATCGCGTTGCGCACGGTGATGGCCGCCCGGCGGTCGCGGGGCACGTCTCTCACGTCGTGCAGCGTGATGATGCCCAGCAGGCGGTCCCCCCACACGACCGGGAATCCCCCGTGTTTGAACGGGAGGAAGTAGTCGGCCACCGCCTGCTCGAGCGTGAGACCGGGATCAACGGTGTGGACGTCCCGGGTCATGATGTCGCCGATGCGCACCTTCCCCAGCGCCTCGCGCAGCAGGGCCTGCTGGTAACTGCCTTGCGCGCCGGTATCCATGAACCAGCCCAGCAGGATCAGCCACAGTCCAGCGATGCCCCCGCCGGTGAACGCGCGCAATACCCCGGCTGCGATGAAGGCGACGGCCACGACCTGGCCGGTCCGAGAAGCGATCAGCGTGGCGCGTTCGAGACTGCCGGTGATCCGCCAGATGACCGCCCGGAGCATCCGGCCGCCGTCCAGCGGGAAGCCGGGAATCAGGTTGAAGCCGGCCAGCCCGGCGTTGACCCACGCCAGGTACGCGATGATCGCGCCAAGGGCGCTGCCAGCGGCGAGCGGATTCACGACCGCAAACAGGCCGCCGAGCGCGAGGCTGGTGAGTGGTCCCGCCGCCGCCACGGCGAGCTCGGCGCCTGGCGTGGGCGGGTCCTTCGCAATCTGTGCAACACCGCCGAACATGAACAGCACGATGCTGCGCGTGCGGATCCCGTAGCGGCGGGCCGCGATGGCGTGTCCGAGCTCATGCACGACCACCGACGCGAAGAGCAGGATCGTGGAGATGAGCCCCATGGTCCAGTACGTCGATGCCGGGAAGCCCGGAAACCGCGCCGGGTAGTATGCGTCCGCGAGAGACCACGCCAGCACCCAGAGGGCGATGAACCAGGTGTAGTTCGCGCCGATGGGAATGCCCAGGATGCGTCCAAGCCGGATCGCCCCGCGCATGAGTCGGTACTCGAGTTCCTCGCAGGCAGGCCCCCACCCTGCGCGGTACCACAGGAGGTCACCGCTAGGCAGCGAAGGAGAGGACGTCATCTGGAGGGCTGCTGATGTTCCGTCTCCTCCCGAAAGAAGAGACGTTTTTTGAGTTACTGAATCAGGCGGCCCAGAACGTCTTGCAGGCCGCGCGGTTGCTGAAGCAGTTTCTCGACGATTACCGGGATGTCGAGCGGAAAGCTGAGGAGATCAAGGCGGTGGAGGAGAAGGGTGACGAGCTCACCCATGCGATCATCGACCGCCTGAACCGGACGTTCATCACCCCGTTCGATCGCGAAGATATCTTCACGCTCGCCAAGTCACTCGATGATGTCCTGGACTGGATCGAGGCGTCGTCCGCCCGGATGGCCGTGTATAAGATCCCGCACGCTACCAGCGAGGCCGCCGAATTGGGCCATATTGTTGTCAGCGAGTGCGAGGCGGTCGTGGAGGCCATCGCCAGCCTCCGCAACCTGGATCGCCTGGCCGGCCCCCTGCGCGAGATCAACCGCCTGGAGAATCTGGCCGACCACGTGCAGCGCGACGCCATCGCCAAGCTGTTCAGCAGCAACGGTAACCCGATCGAGGTGATGAAGTGGAAGGAGATCTACGAAACGCTCGAGGAGGCCACGGATCAAGGTGAGCATGTGGCCCACGTCCTGGAGGGTATTTACGCCAAGCATAAGTAGCCGGGCCTGCTAGTCTCGGCGATGCCCCCGCTGGCTGTGCACTTCGTCTCGCTGATCATCCTGGTTGCGCTGGCATTCGATTTCATCAACGGGTTTCACGACGCCGCGAACTCGATTGCCACCGTCGTCTCCACCCGCGTGCTGTCGCCTCGGGTAGCGGTGGTATGGGCCGCCTTCTTCAACTTCGTGGCCGCCTTCGGGCTTGGCGTGCACGTGGCCACCACCATCGGCAAGGGGGTCGTCGATCCCGCGGCCATGACCAACCTGGTGGTGGTCGCCGCGCTGGCCGGGGCGATCGTCTGGGATCTGATTACCTGGTACTACGGGCTGCCGGTGTCGTCGTCCCACGCCCTAATCGGGGGGCTGGTCGGTGCGGCGCTCGCCGCCGCCGGCGCCCGCGTGCTGGTGTGGTCGGGTATCCAGAAGATCGTGATCTTCATTGTGCTCTCGCCCGTGGTCGGGATGCTCTTGGGTTTCCTGTTCATGGTCGCGGTGATGTGGATCGCGCGGAACGCCACCCCCATGCGCGTGGACCGGGTCTTCCGGCGGCTGCAGCTCCTCTCGGCGGCACTGTACAGCCTGGGGCACGGCACCAACGACGCTCAGAAAACGATGGGCGTGATCGCCGTGCTGCTGTTTACCAACGGGCTTCTGGGGCCCACGTTCTATGTGCCGCGCTGGGTCATCCTGGCCGCGCACGCGGCCATCGCCGCCGGCACCCTCGCCGGTGGGTGGCGGATTGTGAAGACCATGGGGATGCGGATCACCAAACTGCAGCCGGTGGGCGGCTTCTGCGCGGAAGCGGCCGCGGCGATCTCCATCCTGGGAGCGTCATTCGGAGGCGTCCCCGTGTCGACCACCCACACGATCTCCGGGGCAATCATGGGCGTGGGCGCGACGCGGCGGCTCTCCGCGGTCCGGTGGGGGGTGGCGACGCGGATCGTGTGGGCCTGGATCCTGACCATCCCGGCTTCCGCGCTCGTGGCCACCCTGACCTATTGGGGGCTGGCTTCTTTCTTCCGGTAACCGAGAGCTGCGCGGCGCGGTATAATCCCTGTGGCGGAATACCGGCTCCCGGGGGAGCGTACTACTTGGCGGAAGGTTGATACGTCGCGAGGAGGTTGGGGTATGGGCAAGGCGCTCCACGTGAACGAGAAGGAATTCGACACCCAGGTGCTCCAGGCGGAGCAGCCGGTGCTGGTCGATTTCTGGGCGGAGTGGTGCGGCCCGTGCCGGATGATCGCGCCGATTATCGAGGACCTGGCGGTCGAGTACGATGGCAAGGCCAAGGTCGTCAAGGTCGACGTAGATGAGAATCCCGGCGTGGCCAACCGCTACGGGATCATGAGCATTCCGACGCTCGGAATCTTCAAGGGCGGCGAGATGGTCGACCGTCTGGTCGGGTACCTGCCCAAGCCGGAGCTGAAGAAGCGGCTGGAGAAGATTCTGGCGACGGCGAAAGTCAGCTGAGAACGAACTGACGGAAACAGGAAACAGGAAACGGGGAGCCACTTGCGACTCCCCGTTCTGTTTGTGAGACTGCCTGTCTGTAGCTTCCCGCTTCCCGTTCCCGTCAGTTGCTCTGTTGCTGCAGCCACCGTTCCGCGTCGATCGCCGCCTCGCACCCGTAGCCGGCCGCCGTGACGGCCTGCCGGTAGGTATGGTCGTGGACGTCGCCGGCGGCAAAGACGCCCTCCACGCTGGTCGCCGAACGGCGCGTGCGGATGATGTATCCGTTGTCGTCGATCGCCAGCTGGCCGCGGAACAGGTCGGTGTTCGGCTTGTGGCCGATGGCGACAAACACGCCGTCGGTGGGCCGTTCCACGACGCGGTCGGTGCGGAGCTCCCGTAGCTTCACGCCGCTGACCTTCCCGTCGCCGACGATGTCCGCGACGGTGTGGCTCCAGACGAAACTGATCTTGGGATTGTCCATCGCACGCTGCTGCAGGATCTTGCTGGCCCGCAGCTGGTCGCGGCGGTGCACCACCGTCACCGATTTGGCGAGCTTGGATAGATACAGCGCCTCTTCCATGGCCGTGTCGCCGCCGCCGACCACGATCACATTGCGGTCGCGGAAGAAAAAGCCGTCGCACGTGGCGCACGTGCTGACCCCGCGGCCCATCAGCCGTTGCTCGCCGGGCAGGCCAAGCAGTTTGGCTTTGGCGCCGGTGGCGATGATCAAGGCGTTCGCCTCGTACGTATCTCCGCTCTGACTGGTGATCCGGAACGGGCGACGCGACAGATCGACCTGGACCGCATCCTCGCTGATGAACTCGGCGCCTACGCGCTGCGCCTGCGCCCGCATGTTGGCGATGAGATCCGGACCCAGGATCGGATCGGCGAACCCCGGATAGTTCTCAACCTCGGTGGTGAGCATCAGCTGGCCGCCGGCCTCCGCGCCTTCGAAGACGAGGGGACTCAGACCCGCCCGGGTGGTGTAGATGGCGGCGGTGAGCCCGGCCGGACCAGACCCCAAGACGATGACGCTACGCATAGCAGTCATCCATGTCCAAACGTGTTGCGATGGCATGCTATTCCGCGCCGCCGGGCTCCCACCCTCTCGGTATGACAATGAGGGTGTCAAGATACTTGACAACATCCGTTCCGATGAGTACGCTAGGGAATGCTCAGGCAGGGTGGTGAAACCGGGTGCGAAGTCGCCGAGACGATCTGCCAGTCTATGTGATCAGCGTGGCCGCGGACCTGCTCGGCCTGCACCCCCGGACGCTGCGGATCTACGAAGAGAAGGGGCTGGTGCAGCCCGCGCGTCGCAATCATCAGCGGCTGTACTCGGAGCGCGACCTCGAGCGGGTGCGGATGATCCGCCGCATGACCCAGGAGATGGGGCTGAATCTGGCCGGGGTCCGCGTGCTGATGGAAATTCATGAACGGATAGAGCTACGGGGATCGAAAGATGCGGTGTCGTGGGTATTTGAACGCACGGTGCGAAGGAGGCGAGTACCATGAGCATCATCCGGTGGGATCCGTTTGACGACCTCGCGTCTCTGCGCGAGTCGATGGACAAGCTGTTTGAGGACTTCTTCACCCGCCGCCCGCGGGGGGAGGCGGTGACGGCGTGGCAGCCGGCGGTCGAGATGTTCGAAACCGACAGCGACATCGTCGTCCGCGCCGATCTACCCGGCATCGATCCCAAGCATGTCGACATTACGGTGACCGACGATACCCTCACCCTCAAGGGCGAGGCCAAGGCGGAGCATGAGGACCGGGGCCGCAACTACGTCCGGCGCGAGCTGCGCTACGGTTCCTTCATCCGCACGCTGGCACTGCCGGATGGGGTCAAGGGCGATCAGGCCAAGGCGTCCTACAAGAACGGGATCCTGGAGATCCGGCTGCCCAAGAGCGAGCGAGCGACGCCGAAGAGCGTCAAGGTTGAGGTCGAAGAGTAGCAGGTGACTGCGATCTTCTGAAGCTAGAGACGAGAGAGGAGTTACTCAAGATGGGCAAGGTCGTCGGCATTGATCTAGGCACCACCAACTCGGTCATCGCCGTGGTCATCGGCGGCGAGCCACAGGTCATCCCCAACGCCGAGGGCAGCCGCCTGACGCCGTCCGTGGTGGCGTTCACCAAGACGGGGGAACGCCTCGTCGGGCAGATGGCCAAGCGGCAGGCCATCCTCAATCCGGAGAACACCGTCTACTCCATCAAGCGGTTCATGGGGCGGCGGTACTCCGAGGTCGAGACCGAGCGCAAGATGGTGCCCTATAAAGTGGAGGAAGGCGGCAACGGGATGGCGGTGGCGCGCCTGCCGGCCGCCGGGAAGGTGTTCACACCCGAAGAGATCTCCGCGATGATCCTGCAGAAAATGAAGGCCGACGCAGAGGCGTACCTGGGGGAGCCGGTGGCCGAGGCCGTCATCACGGTCCCCGCCTACTTCAACGACGCGCAGCGCACCGCCACCAAGAACGCCGGCGAGATCGCCGGGCTGAAGGTGCTGCGGATCATCAACGAGCCGACCGCGTCCTGCCTGGCCTATGGACTGGACAAGAAAAAGCCGGAGACGATTCTGGTCTTCGACCTGGGCGGCGGCACCTTCGACGTGTCGGTCCTCGAGATCGGCGAGGGCGTGTTTGAGGTGAAAGCCACCAACGGAGACACGCACCTGGGCGGCGATGACTGGGACGAGCGGATCGTCAACTGGCTCGCCGACCAGTTCAAGCGTGAGCACGGCATCGACCTGCGGCAGGATCGTCAGGCGCTGCAGCGGCTGCGCGAGGCCTCGGAGCGCGCCAAGGTCGAGCTCTCCACCGTGGCGCAGACCACGATCAACCTGCCGTTCATTACCGCCGACGCCAACGGCCCCAAGCACCTCGACTACGTCTTGACCCGGGCGAAGTTCGACGAGATGACGGCGGATCTGGTGGAGCGCTGTATCGGCCCGTTCAAGCAGGCGCTGGCGGACGCGAAGATGACCGAGAAAGATCTGGATGAGGTCATTCTCGTCGGCGGCGCCACGCGGATGCCGATGATCCAGGAACTGGTCCGCCGGCTGACCGGCAAAGAGCCCAGCAAGGAAGTGCACCCCGACGAGGTCGTGGCGGTGGGCGCGGCGATTCAGGCCGGCGTCCTGGCCGGCACCGTCCGAGAGGTCGTGCTGCTCGATGTCACCCCCCTCTCGCTGGGCGTGGAGACCCTCGGCGGCGTCATGACCCCGCTCATCCCGCGCAATACCACGATCCCCACGCGGAAGAGCGAAGTGTTCACCACAGCCGCCGATGGCCAGACGCAGGTGGAGATTCATGTCCTGCAGGGCGAGCGGCAGATGGCGCGCGACAACCGCACGCTGGGGCGGTTCATCCTTGATGGTCTTCCGCCCGCGCCGCGCGGGGTCCCGAAGATCGAGGTCACGTTCGACATTGACGCCAACGGCATCCTCGACGTGAAGGCCAAGGACACCGCCACGGGCCGGGAGCAGTCCATCAAGATCACCGGGACGTCCACGCTGGCCAAAGATGACGTCGAGAAAATGGTGAAGGAAGCGGAACGCTACGCTGAGGAAGACAAGCGCCGCCGGGAGGTGGCCGAAACCCGGAACCGGGGGGATTCGCTGGCCTACCAGACCGAGCGGATGCTGCGCGAGGTGGGCGACAAGATTTCCGCCGACGAGCGGCAGAAGGTCGAGGCCAAGTTGAAGGATTTGAAGGACGCGTTGAGCGGCGAGGACGTGGCCAGGATCAACCGCGCGGCCGACGAGCTGCAGCAGGCCAGCTTCAAGCTGGCCGAGGCGATGTACGCAAAGGCGGGCGCCGGCGGAGGCAAGGGCGCCGATGGCCCGGCGGGTCCGGCCGGAGCCGCGAAGCCCGGCGATGAGGTCATCGACGCCGACTACAAGCGAACGGATGAGAAGCCGTGATGGACGAGCGTCAGAACACGGGACCGGCGGCCGGCGGAGAGGGCGCTGAGGCGCAGCGCCAGCCCAGGGCGCCGGAGGATGAGCTGGCTGCACTGCGGGCTGAGGTGGCGCGCTATAAAGAGGAAGCCGAGCGCAACTGGCAGCAGTTCCTGCATGCCGCCGCCGATCTGGAAAACTACAAGAAGCAGGCGTCGCGGCAGCGCGAGGACGCTGTGCAGCGCGCGCGTTTCGCGGTGCTGGCCGCGGTCTTGACCGTGGTGGATAACCTGGAGCGGGCGCTGGGGCACAGCACCGGCGGCGACGATGACAAGATCGTGGCGGGGATCCGCATCACCCACCGCCACGCCTTGGAAGTCCTGGCCAAGATGGGCGTGACTCAGATGGAGACCGTGGGGCAGAAGTTTGATCCACGGTACCATGAGGCGGTCGATGTGGTCGCGTCTGTGGAGGCCGGCGTGGAACCGGGAACGATCGTGAGCGAAATGCAGCGCGGGTATTTCGTGAATGGCGACGTGCTGCGCCACGCCAAGGTGCGAGTCGCGAAATAGCGGATGGAATTCAAAGACTACTACAAAATCCTGGGCGTGGATCGAGCGGCTGATCAGAAGGCGATCAGCGCCGCCTACCGGAAACTGGCGCGCCAGTACCACCCCGACGTGAATAAGGCCGCGGGGGCGGAAGAAAAGTTCAAGGAAATGAACGAGGCCTACCAGGTCCTGGGCGATGCCGACCGCCGCGCGCGATACGACCAGATGTTTGACGCGTATCAGCACGGCGGGATGGACTGGCAGCAGACGTTCGGCCAGGGCGCAGCTCAGACGCCCGGTGGGTGGACCGTGACCTTCGGCGGAGAAGGCCTCGAGGATCTGCTCGGCGGGCTGGGGTTCAGCGACTTCTTCAAGCAATTCTTCGGCGCGGAGGCCGGTGCCGCACGAACGGGCGGCAGGGCCGGAGTGGACGAACTGCTCCGCGGGCAGGGCAGGCGTCCGGGGGCAGAATCGGCGATTGCCGTGTCGCTGGAAGAGGCATACGCGGGTGCGCGCAAGTCGTTTGCCGTGCAGCTCAACGGGACCACGCGGCGGTTCGACGTGGCCATCCCCAAAGGTGTGCGCAGCGGCCAGCGCATCCGGCTCACCGGTGCTGTGGATGGGGACGACCTCTACCTGAGGGTGCAGGTGCAGCCGCACCCGCACTTCGAGCGCCGCGACGACGACATCTTCATTGAAGTGCCGGTGACGGCGTCGGAAGCGGTGCTGGGCGCGACGATCGAAGTGCCGACGCTGGATGGGAAGGTCGAGATGACGATCCCGCCGGGCACGCAGAATGGGCAGACGTTCCGGCTGCGCGCCCAGGGGATGCCCCGGCCCGGCGGAGGGCGTGGGGACCAGCTGGTGCGCGTGAAGGTTGTGGTGCCGGCGAAGCCCACGCCCAAAGAGAAGCAGCTGTTCGAAGAGCTGGCCAAGGTGCGGAAGGAGAACCCCCGGGCCCATCTGGGATGCAAATAAACCCGTCTACTTGGTCTACTTAGTCTTCCTGGTCTGCTTGGTCTCAAACGTTTCCGCTGCGGCAGGTAGACTAAGAAGACTAAGTAGACTAAGGAGACTAAGTAGACGGAGTTTGCGACATCGCTAGAGGAAGAAGCAATGGCTATTCGATTCGACAAATTCACAGAGAAGGCCCAGGAAGCAATTCTGGGCGCACAGGAGTCGGTGCGCTCCGCCCAGCACGCGCAGATGGAGAGCGAGCACCTGCTGCTGGCGCTGCTGGAGCAATCTGACGGCATCGTCCCCCAGGTGCTGGCCAAGGTCGGGGTCAATGTGGCAGCCCTGCGCGGCCGGGTACGGGCCGAGCTGGATCGGCTGCCGAAGGTCTCCGGGCCACCCGCCGAGGGGTTAATGATCGGCCCGGGGCTGCGGCAGGCGCTCGAGACCGCGCAGGCCGAAGCCCAGCGGCTGCACGACGAGTACATCAGCACGGAACACCTGCTGCTGGGGATCGCGGGGGGACACGGCAGTGCGGCCGCGCGGGCGCTGGCTGATGCCGGCGTTACCTTGGACAGCCTCTACCGCGCGATCCAGGAAGTGCGCGGATCGCAGCGGGTGACCGACGCCAATCCCGAGAGCAAATATCAGGCCCTGGAGCGCTACGGCCGCGACCTGACCCGGCTGGCGGCCGCGGGCAAACTTGATCCGGTGATCGGCCGCGACGATGAGATCCGGCGCGTCGTCCAGGTGCTCTCCCGCCGCACTAAGAACAACCCGGTCCTGATCGGCGATCCCGGCGTCGGGAAGACGGCCATCGTGGAGGGGCTGGCGCAGCGCATTGTGCGCGGGGACGTGCCCGAAGGCCTGAAGCACAAGCGCGTGGTGCAGCTGGACCTCGGGGCGCTGGTGGCCGGGACAAAGTACCGGGGCGAGTTTGAAGATCGCCTGCGGGCCGTCCTGCGCGAGGTCACCGACAGCGACGGCGAGATCATCCTGTTCATCGACGAGCTGCACACCGTGGTCGGCGCCGGCGCCGCGGAAGGCGCGATCGACGCCGCGAACATGCTCAAGCCCATGCTGGCGCGCGGCGAACTGCGCACCATCGGCGCGACCACGCTGGACGAGTACCGCAAGCACATCGAGCAGGACGCGGCGCTGGAGCGGCGGTTCCAGCCCGTGTATGTCGATGAGCCGTCCGTGGAGGAAACGATCTCCATCCTGCGCGGGTTGAAGGAGCGCTACGAGGTGCACCACGGGGTGCGCATCACCGACGCCGCCGTGATCGCCGCGGCGACACTGTCGGACCGGTACATCAGTGACCGGTACCTCCCCGACAAGGCGATCGACCTGATCGACGAGGCGGCCAGCTGGCTGCGGATGGAGATTGACAGCAAGCCGACCGAGCTCGATGAGATCGACCGGCGGGTGATGCAGCTGGAGATCGAGCGCGAGGCCCTGCGGAAGGAAGATGACCCCGCGAGCCGGGAACGGCTCGCGTCGCTGGAGCAGGAGATTGCCCAGCTGAAAGAGAGCAGCAGCCGCCTGCGCCAGCAGTGGGAGCAGGAGAAGCGGGGGATCGCCGCGATCCGGCAGACCAAGCAGCAGATTGAGCAGGTCCGCCACCAGATCGAGGAGGCGGAGCGGCGGGCCGACCTGGAGACGGCGGCGCGCCTGCGGTACGGCACCCTCCCAGACCTGCAGCGCCAGCTGGCGTCGCAAGAGGGGACCCTGCAGCAGATGCCCTCGGGACAACGACTCTTAAAGGAAGAGGTGGATGCCCAGGACGTCGCCGAGGTCGTCGGCAAATGGACAGGCATCCCGGTCAGCCGGCTGCTGGAAGGCGAGATGCGCAAACTGCTGGAGATGGAGGCGCGGCTGCACGAGCGCGTGGTGGGCCAGGACGATGCGGTCCAGGCCACGAGCGACGCGATCCGGCGCGCGCGCGCCGGATTGAAAGATCCGCGGCGCCCCATCGGCTCATTCCTGTTCCTGGGGCCCACCGGCGTGGGCAAGACCGAATTGTGCCGCGCCCTGGCCGCGCACCTGTTTGACGATGAGGACGCGATGGTGCGCCTGGATATGTCGGAGTACCAGGAGAAGCACACCGTCAGCCGGCTCATCGGCGCGCCGCCGGGCTACGTCGGGTTTGAGGAAGGCGGGCAGCTCACCGAGGCCGTGCGCCGGCGGCCGTATCGCGTCGTGCTGTTCGACGAGATCGAGAAGGCGCACAGCGACGTGTTCAACATTCTGCTGCAGATCCTCGAGGACGGCCGGCTCACCGATGGCCACGGGCGCACCGTGGATTTCAAGAATACCGTGATCATCATGACCAGCAATCTGGGGAGCAGATTCCTGCAGCACCTGGAGCCGGGCAACACGGCGCAGTTCGAGATGGCCAGAATCCAGGTGCTGGATGAGGTGCGCAAGGCCTTCCGGCCTGAGTTTCTGAACCGCATCGACGAGATCATTGTCTTCCACCCGCTCTCGCAGGAGCACATCAAGGCCATCGTGGAACTGCAGTTGCACGAACTGCAGCGGCGGCTGGACGGGCAGAAGATCCGGCTCGTGGTCAGCGACGCGGCGAAAGCCTACCTGGCCCGCGAGGGCTACAGCCCGGATTTCGGCGCGCGTCCGCTGCGGCGGTTGATCCAGCGCGAGGTGGAGAACCGGCTGGCGAAGATGGTGCTGGCCGGCGAACTCCGGCCCGGGCAGACAGCCGCGGTCGACGCTGCCGGCGGCGCAGTCAAGATTACGGCGAAGGAACCCGCGCGGGCCACGGCGGACTAAAACGCGACCGCGTCTACTTGGTCTCCTTAGTCTTCTTGGTCTCACACTTTTCGTCGCGATTGGCAGGTAGACTAAGAAGACTAAGTAGACTAAGCAGACCAAGTAGACTCAAGGGGCTCCCACATTCTCGAAGTCACCGTTTTTGTCAGTGGCGCGGTGCTGCTGGCGCTGGAGATTATCGCCAGCCGGATCATCGCGCCGGTCTTCGGGAACTCCATCTATGTGTGGGGGAGCCTGATCGGCGTGTTTCTCGCCGCGCTCGCCGCAGGCTACGTGGCGGGCGGCCGGGCCGCCGACCGCTGGCCCTCGCCGATGGTCTTCGCGGGGCTCTTCGTGTTGGCCGGAGGGCTGGTGTTCCTGATTCCGCTGGCGGCCCCGGGCGTGCTGTCGTCCCTGTCCGCCGTGCAGTTGGGGGCGCGGGCGGGTCCGCTGGCCGCCTCGGCGGCCCTGTTCTTTTTGCCTGCCGCGGTGATGGGCATGGTATCGCCGTTTGCAATCCGCCTGCGGACGCGCACCGTGGCCACCATCGGCAACGTCGCCGGCGCCCTGTATGCTTTCTCCACCCTGGGCAGCATTGCCGGGACGCTCCTGGCGTCGTTCATTCTGCTCACCCTCTGGCCCGTGCCTACGATCGTGCACGCGCTGGGTGTCGCGCTGCTGGTCTCCGCCGTGCTGTGGGGGCTCACCAGGAGGCAGCTCCTGCCGGCCGGTGCGGCGGCGACCGTCACCGTCCTGCTGGTCGGCATCGCGGGACTCCGCGCCCCGCCGGGAGCGGGGGAAGGCCTGCAGTATGAGCGGGATACCGTCTATCACCGCATCACCGTCAGCGATGAGGGCGGGGTCCGCTTCCTGAAGCTCGACAACTACTGGCAGAGTGCGCTCGATCTCTCCAACCCGCGCCGCACGGTGTTTGCCTACACCGACTACATGCACCTGCCGGTGATCCTGCGGCCTGATGCGCGGCGTGTGCTGATGATCGGACTGGGCGGTGCCACGGTGCCCGCGCGCTACTACCAGGACTACCCGCAGATGCACCTTGACGTCGCCGAGCTCGATCCTCGTGTGGTGGAGGTGGCCAGGCGGTATTTTCACGCCCCGCAGGGGGACCGGCTGCGGGTGACCACGGAGGACGGCCGGTTGTTCATGACCCGCTCCGCCGATCGCTACGACATCATTCTCCTGGATGCGTACCTCATCGACAGCATTCCATTTCACTTGGCCACGCGCGAGTTCTTTGCCGCGGCGAGAGCGCACCTGGCACCTGGAGGCGTGCTGGGATCGAATGTGATTGGGGCTCTGGCCGGACCCCGCAGCGGGTTGTTCCGCGCCATCTACAAGACGGTGGCCAGCGTGTTCCCGACCGTGTACGTGTTCCCTGTGGACTGGGACCGGTTTGGGTCCCCCGTGGCGTTGCGCAACATCATTCTGGTGGCGACCGATCAGCCGCCGCAGCCGCGCGACGCCGTCCTCCGCGCCGCGGCGCGCGCCCGCACGAATCCCGGCGTCACGCTGCCCCAGGTCGAGGAGTCGGCGCGCGACCTGTACCCCGATCCCATCGGGACGCGCGACGTGCCGGTGCTCACCGATGATTTCGCACCGGTGGAAACGTTGCTGCAGTGGCGATAGACGCGCGCGGGCCTACCGTGTAAGATGAGCATATTCTCGCCACCCCACAAATTCGAACTGCGCGAATTTGCGGGGGCCCCGGCAACTACTGCCGACAGGCCCATAGGACCGGACCGGATGCCCGTGCTGAAGCTGTATCTGGGGGACGTGGTGCAGACCCGCAAGACGCACCCGTGTGGCAGCGACCAGTGGACGGTCGAGCGCCTGGGCGCCGATGTGGGCATCCGCTGCCAGGGATGCGGGCGGTATGTCCTGATGGAGCGCGCCAAGTTGGAACGTCGGATCAAGCGTTTTGTGAGTCGACCCGAGATGGACCCCGCAACGAGTAACCGCGCCTCCGGCGGGGCAGAGGGTCAATGATATGAGGCTCTTTGCCTGGGGCGCGGCGATCGCCGGCTGGGGACTCCTGCTGCCACTGCTGGACGTCACGCCACCTCCGCCGACCCCCCTGCTGGCCATCTTCCTGCTCCTGGCCATTGTCACGGAGTGGCTGATGGTGCCGCTGCCCCGCGGGGGCTACCAGTCCGCGGGACTGGCGGTGTCGTCCGCCTCGCTGGTGATCATGGGGCCGGTGCATACCGCGCTGGTGATGGGCATTGGGGTCGTGATCGGCAACGGGCTGCTGCACCGGCGGTTCTACCTCCACGCCGTCTTTAACAGCGGCCAGTACATCCTGTCGATCCTGCTCGCCGGGATGACGTTCGCCCTCGTGCACAGCAGGGGGATGTTGCTGCCGGCCACGCTGTACACCGGCCGGGCCGATCTGATGTTCTTCCTCGCCTTCTTCGCGGCCATCGTCGTCTATATCGTCAGCAGCAGCCTGCTCGTCAGCGCGATGGTGTCCCGCTCCCGAGGCTCGCCGCTGTGGGAGGTCTTCACCGCCAACATCGCCTGGGAAGCGGTCAACAATCTTGCATTCGCGACCCTGGGGCTGGTGCTGGCTCTGATCTACCAGCAGGCACTGCCTGTGGGGGCCATCGTGCTGACGGTGCCGTTGCTGCTCACAGGGTACATCTTGATGCTGTACACGACCCGCGAGCATGCCCACCGTGAACTCGAGGTGGTCGAGCGCATCGGCCGGGCGTCGATCACGCTGGATCTGGAACACCTCTTCCGCACGATGTACGAGCATGTGGGGCGCATCATGCCGGCCGAGGTCTTTTATGTGGCGCTGTACGACGGCGAGCGCCACACCCTGACCTATGACTTCCTGGTGGATTCCGGCAAGCGGTTCCCGCCGCAGACCGTACCGGTGCATGCGCAGGTGCAGGCCACGCTGGACGGGGGCGCGCCGCGGCTGATCCACTTGACGCCGCGGGACCTGTCCGGCCCTGATCCGCTGCCGCGCATCGGCGAGGTCAAGCGCCGCAGCGCCTCGATGATGTTTGTGCCGGTGATGCGGGGCAAGCAGGTGATCGGGTTGGTGTCGGTGCAGAGTTACGCGCTCAACGCCTACACCGTGCAGGATGTGCGCCTGATGGAGACGATCGCGGCACAGGTGGCCACGGCGATCGACAACGCGCGATTGTTTGATTCCAGCCGCCGCAGCGTGGAGCGGTTGACCAGCCTGCAACAGATTGCCACCGCCATCGCCGGCAGCCAGAAGATGGACGACGTGCTGGCGGCCATCGCCGAAGGCGCGCGGCAGATGCTGGCCGTGGACCGCTGCGCGATCTATCTGGGCGATGAGCAGCGCGGGCTCGTCGACGCCTTCGCCCACGGCCTGCCCCCTGAGTACGTCCAGGTCCTGCAGCGCGCCGCGCTGGGCCCGGTAGCCAACCTTTTGTTCGAGGTCCACTCGCCGCTGGTGGTCGAAGATGTCGAGCGGGATCCGCGGCTGCGGGCCATGCGGGAGATGTTCGTCGGCCACGACGAGGCGACGCTGGCCGCCGTCTGGCAGACGATCAAGACGGCCACCACGCTGCCGCTGCTGTACCAGGGCGAGTTGCTGGGTGTGCTGGCGTTTTATCATACGACCATCCGGCCGTACAGCGCGGAGGACCTGCGGCTGGCCCAGGCCATCGCGGATCAGGCGGCCATCGCAGTGAAGAACACCACCCTGCTGTTCCAGACCCAGCAGCGGGCGGCGGAAGTCAACCTGCTGAACCGGGTGTTGAGCACGGTGAGCGGGACCCTGGACCTGCACGACATGTTCCGCCGGATCGTGGAGGAGGTCTCGCAGACGTTTGGGTACTCGCATGTCAGCATTCACCGCCTGGAAGGCGACTATCTGATCCTGCAGGCGCAAGTGGGCTACCGCGAGACGCATGAGAAGATCCACATTACCAAGGGCATCATCGGGCGCGTGGCGCGGACGGGCAAGCCGGTGCTGGTGCCAGAGGTGAGCCAGGACCGTGACTACATTTCCGCCGATCCGCTGGTGCGCAGCGAGGCGGCCGTGCCCATCTCCGCCGACAATCATGTGCTGGGGATCCTGAACATCGAAGCCGACAGCAGCCGGCGGCTCACCGACACGGACATCACGCTGCTGCAATCGCTGGCCGGCCAGCTGGGCGTGGCGCTCCGCAACGCCACGCTGTTTGAAGAGGCCCAGCGCTCCCGGGACGAGATCTCTGTGCTCTATGATGCGGCCAAGACCATCAGCAGCAGCCTGGAACTGGAATCGGTGCTCAACAACCTGGTGCAGGTGACCTGCCAGGCGTTCACCTACGAGCAGGGCGCGATCCTGCTGGCGGACGAACGCAGCGGGGATCTGGTCGTGGAGGCGACGTACGGCTACGCGCCCGGCACGCGAGGGTACCGCATCCCGGTGGGCAAGGGCATCACCGGCTCGGTGCAGCGTACCGGCAAACCGGAGGTAGTGGCCGATGTGCGGCGCGACCCGCGGTACATCGGCATCACCGAGCGCGTGGTCTCCGAGATCGCCGTGCCGTTGATCAGCGAGGGCCGGGTCATCGGCGTGTTCAACCTGGAGAGCACGCACCGGGCGGCGTTTGGCCAGCGTGACCTGCACATCCTCACCGCGCTAGCCGGCTATGCCACGATCGCGATCGAGAACGCGCGGCTGTTCGAAAAGACCAAGCGACTGGCCATTACCGATGGGCTGACCGAGCTGTACAACCACCGCTACCTGCACGAGGCCATGGAACGGACCCTGCAGCGCTGCCGGCGCGACGAGCAGCCGCTGGCGGTGATCATGCTGGAGATCGACAGCTTCAAGCGGTACAACGACACCTACGGCCACCAGCGGGGCGACGACGTGCTGCGCATTGTGGCGGACGTGCTGCGCAAGGGCAGCCGGACCTCGGACATCGTGGCCCGCTACGGCGGAGACGAGTTCATGATCGTTCTCCCCAATTCCTCGAAAGATACCGCCTCGGAGATTGCCGAGCGCCTCCGCCGCGCGGTGGAGGCCTATCCCTTCCTGCTGGGGGAAAGTATCGTCACCTCGGTCACCCTCAGCGTGGGCGTCGCCGCCAGCCCCGACGACGGCGACACGGTGGACGGGCTTGTCGACGCCGTCGACCGCGCTCAGTACACCGCCAAGCGCTCCGGCGGCAACAAAGTCTACGTCGCGCACGCCGTCAAAGAGAAAACTACGGGATAGAAGTCTTCCCAGTCCTCTCAGTCTACTCAGTCTTCCCAGTCTACCGACGTTGCCTTCTGCAGTGCAGTAGACTGGGGAGACCGGGAAGACCGGGGAGACTGGGTAGACTTTTTCTCCGACTATGGCACTCTCCATTGGTATCGTCGGGCTGCCGAACGCAGGAAAATCCAGCCTGTTTAACGCGTTGAGCCGTGCTGGTGCTCCCGTGGCCGCTTACCCCTTCACCACGATCGACCCCTACCGGGGCGTCGTGCCCGTGCCCGACCCCCGCGTAGATGCCATCGCGTCGGTGACCCACCCGGAACGCATCGTCCCGGCCACGGTCGAGTTTGTCGATATCGCCGGGTTGGTCCGGGGCGCGTCGCGCGGTGAGGGGCTCGGCAACCAGTTTCTCGCCCAGATCCGTGACGCGGACGCGATCGCGCACGTGGTGCGCTGCTTCCCGGATCCCGGGGTCCCGCACGTGGAGGGGGCGGTCGACCCGGTGCGCGACATCGAGATCGTGGAGACGGAGCTGGCGCTCGCCGATCTCGCCGTGGCGGAACGGGCGCTGGAGCGTGCGCGGACCCGGGTGAAGGCGCACGAGCCGAAGGCCGCCGAGGAGCTCGCGGTGCTGGAGGAGCTCAGCGCCCAGTTGCAGCGCGGCACGCCCGCCCGCCTCCTCCCCGCGGGTCCGCGCTGGACCGAGATGCTGGCTCCGCTGCGGCTGCTCACCGCGAAGCCGGTCGTCTACGTCGCCAACGTGGCAGAGCATGACCTCCCGCAGGCTGCGTCGGCGGCGACGGTGCGCCGCACCGCCGATGCGCAGCACGCTCCGGTGGTGGCGCTGTCGGCGAAGCTGGAGGCGGAGGCTGCGCAGCTGTCGGCGCCTGAGGCCGCAGAGGTCCTGCCGTCCTACGGGATGGAGGCCTCCGGGCTGCTGCGATTGATCCGGATCGCCTACGAGATGCTGGGGTTGGTGACGTTCTTCACGATGGCGTCGAAAGAAGTGCGGGCATGGTCGGTCCGGCGGGGAACCCGGGCGCCGCAGGCCGCCGGGACGATTCATACCGACATGGAGCATGGCTTTGTCCGCGCCGAGGTGATCGCGTGGGAGAGTCTGGTCCGCGCCGGTTCCCCGCAGGCGGCCCGCGACCTCGGGCTGGTGCGGCTGGAGGGGAAGGACTACGTCGTGCAGGACGGGGACGTCTTGCTGATCCGGTTCGCGCTCTAGACCGCCAGGTCTGTGCCGGGGGCTGCACGGGCACGTTGTAGATGGACGGCGTGTCGCACCGGACGAAGGCACGTCTCCTGCTGGAACTCAGAGGGGATCCCCCCTGGCCCTGCCGAGAGGTTCACCGCGCGGACCCCGGCACAGTCCGCTCTCTCCCCGTGAACAGGAAGTTGCGACGTTGATTGCCCGCGGGCTGACCAATCGAGAGATCGCACAGGCCCTGGCAATCTCGGAGCGGACCGCCGGCAATCACGTGCAGCACATTCTTAACAAGCTTGGCGTCAGCTCGCGCGCCCAGATTGCCGTCTGGGCAGTGTCGAACGGCTTGTTTACCCTGCCCAGCGACTAGCGCAGCCGAACGTCTGTCTGCCCGGTATTTCCCGCAAATTACCTCAGGGATTTCCCTGTATGAGTATTCCACTCGATGGCCTACCTATGTCGATCGAGGTATGGAAGAAGGAAGCAGAGGCCTCTGCCCAAGACACAATCTGAGAAAGGGGTTGTCATGGTGCAGGGTAGAGTTCGTCGCTGGACAGCAAGCTTAGCCGTGGTGCTGCTGGGGGTGTTGCTGTGGCCTGTCCCGGGCGCGGCGTGGACCACAGATGCCACCACGTTCAGCGGCCAGGCCACCGGTGTGCGGGCGACGGTGCTGGGAATTACCGCTGTGGTGGCAGACACCGGGCCGTTGCCGGAATCCGGGGGGGCGCGAGAAGCCTCGCTCCTGAATGTGAGCGCCGGCGGATTGTCCGCGGAGGTCGTCCACGCCTCAACCGTCGGGCAGGGTGATGGGACCCGCTCCGAGGCATCGCTGGCCAGCGCCTCGCTCGCGCTGGAAGGGAACACCGTATCGGCCACTTTCCTTGCCGCCCGGGCCTCCGCCGTCTGCACCGACCAGGGGCCACAGATCAGTGGAGGATCGGAGGTAACGGATCTCGTGGTGAACGGCCAGTCGATCGCCGTCACCGGTGCGCCCAACCAAACGGTCCCCCTGCTCGTGGGCAGCATCATCATTAACGAGCAGAAGGGATCGACGACCGCCACCACCGGTGAGATGACGGTCAACGCCCTGCATGTGCTGATCCCAGGGGTCGCCGACGTGGTGATCGCATCCGCACATGCGGATGTCGGGTGTGGGCAGAAGGCCTGCGATCCCTCCAAGGAGTTTGTCACAGGCGGCGGGTGGATCACGGGCACTCCGTCAGGCGCGCGTGCGAATTTCGCCGTCGCGGGAGGCAAGGAGCCCGGGTGGGGCCACCTGGTCTATTTCGACCACGGTCGGCCCGCCCTCCAAGTAAAGGCGACCGCCATCACCGCCTATACCAACCTGGGCGGCACAGTGCGCCGGATCGAGGGCACAGCCGATATGAACGGGCAATCTGGGACGTTTATGGCCGACGTGGCCGACAACGGCGAACCCGGCCGCGCGGACACGTTCACGCTGCGGCTCTCGAATGGCTATACCGCCTCCGGTACGCTGGATGGTGGGAATATCCAACTCCACAGCCCGTGCCAGTAGCGGCATGATGCGCTCGTAACGGCCCGTCGGGCCGGGCTGTGTGAGAGGACTGCCGGGACCCCCTGCCCGGCAGTCCTCCGTTTGAGGCCCCTATTCCCCCGCGTTGCGGTTTGGTGCTATAATCGGCTGGCCCGTGGGGCACCCCGCGGGATTTTCTTCGAAGGGCTGTGCTTCGAAGCGGGGTGTGGAGGCGTCCGTTGAACAGCTACGATCTCGTGTACATTGTCCGGCCGGATCTGGAGCCAGATGCCCTCAAGACCGTCGTTGATCGCATCACCCAGCGGATCGGGGGTCAAGGCGGCAAGGTCGAAGCCGTCGATGTCTGGGGGAAGCGGCGGATGTCGTTCTCGATCGGCAGGCATCGCGAGGGTCTATACGTCCACACCCGTCTGGCCGTCGATCCTCAGAAAGTGACCGAGATCAGGCGCCTGGCATCAATGAATGAAGAGGTCCTGCGGGTCACGGTTACCAGAGCAGTGGGAAAACTTCCCGGGCCGGCCGCGCCGGCGGCAGCACCCGCGGCGGCCCCTCCTGCAGCGGCGGGGGCTCCGTCACAGCCGGCGGAGGCTTAGGCGAGCGTGCTCAACCGGATCATCTTAATCGGGCGGCTGACGCGCGATCCGGAGCTGCGTTACGTCCCCAGCGGGCAGCCGGTGGCCAGCTTCACGCTGGCCGTGGACCGGCCCTTCGTCAACCAGCAGGGGGAGCGAGCGACAGATTTTATCGATATCGTCGCATGGCGCAAGCTGGCCGAGCAGGTCACACAGCATCTCAGCAAGGGCCGGCTGGTGGCGGTGGAAGGGCGGCTGCAGATCCGTTCGTACGAGACTCAGGATGGCCAAAAGCGCAAAGTGGCTGAAGTGGTCGCAGATGGCGTCCGGTTTCTCGATCGCAAGACTCCCGCCCCCGCGGGAACAGCGGAACCGGCCGTGGCAGAGCCGGCGGCGGAGGCTGAAGGATCCGATCATGAAGACGATGTGCCATTCTAAGAGGGGATAGACGATGCCTGAGAGTAGGTCGCGGTCGCAGGGCAGAAGAGAGTGGCGAGGGCGGCGGCCCAAGCGCCGGAACTGCACGTTCTGCAGCGAGAAGGCCAATGCCATTGACTACAAAGATGTCACCCGGTTGCGCCGGTTCGTCACCGAGCGCGGCAAGATTCTCCCTCGCCGCGTCTCCGGGAATTGTGCACGGCACCAGCGCGTGCTGGCCACCGCGATCAAACGCGCCCGAGAGCTGGCCCTGCTGCCCTACACGGCCGAATGACGGGAACACGGGATCGCGGGAGCGCGGGAACGCGATCCGGTGGCGTGGTTGCCCGCGTTCCCCCGTTCCCCTGTTCCCGCGTTCCCGTTGGTTTGTCTTGAGGTAGCCCATGGCTCGACCCATCTCTGTCCGCGGTCTGACCGAAGGGGCCATCCTGGCGGCGCTGGTGGCGGTCCTGGCCCTGGCCGCAAACTATGTTCCCCTGGTCGGCCTCGCGGCAAACTTCTTGTGTCCGATTCCGCTCGCCGTCCTGATGATCCGCCACGGGCTGCGCGTGGCCGCCCTGGCCACCGTGGTGGCGATCGCCATCGGGAGCGCGATCAGCGGGCCCGTGACCGGGGTGTTGATCCTGTTGGGTTTTGCGCCGGTCGGCCTGGCCATTGGCTTCGGTCTGCGCCGGCAGTGGTCGGCGTCGACGGTCATCCTGGTCACGGGGGCGGCGGTGCTCGGAGCACTCGTGCTGGGGGGTGTGGCGGCAAAGATCGGTGTCGGCGTGGACCCACGGGTCTTCGCCCGAGAGGTGATCGAACTCAACAAACGCAGTTTCGACGACGCCGTGCAGCGCTATGGCCGGTTGGGGTTGGACACCCGCCAGATGGACGCGAGCGTCACGATGATGCGGGATTTCTTCGACTACTCGTATCGGCTAATCCCGATGCTGCTGCTGGTGGGGAGTTTTATCAGCGCCTACCTCAACTACGAAGTGGCGCGGCATGTGCTCAGGCGTGTGGGTGTCAAGGCGCCGGCGCTGCCGCCGATGTCGATGTGGGGCCTGCCGGCCATCGCCCTGTGGGCACTCCCCCTGCTGTCCCTGCTGGCCGCCCTGGGGGCGCGGCGGCTCGCGCCGCTGGAAGGCCTGGGAACGAACCTGGTCTTCCTGATCTTCTTTGCGCTGCTGAGTCAGGGCATGCTGGCCGGGTGGGTCTTAATGGAGAAGTACCGGTTTCCCAAGTGGTATCGGGTGATCGTGATCCTGTTGTTCAGCAGCGGCCCCACCGGATTGGTGTTGTTCTTGCTGGGGCTGGCGGATGCGGCCCTCGATTTGCGGCGCCGCTGGCGTCCTGTGGCCAGCGCGCCGTCGTGATGGCGATGAAGGTCATTCTCCTGAAAGATGTCGACGGGCTGGGTGCGACTGGGTCGGTGCGGGACGTCAAGGAAGGGTACGCGCGCAACTACCTCTTCCCACGCGGGCTGGCGGTCCCGGCCACAGAGCGCGCCGTGCGCACCCTGCAGCACCAGCAACAGACGACGGCCCAGCGCCTCCAGCGGGAGCGCCACACCGTGGAGGAACTTGCCGCCGCGCTGGAGCAGGCGGTGGTCGAGATCCGGGCGAAAGGTGGCGAGGGTGGGCGGCTCTTTGGGTCGGTAACCACGGCCGACATCGCCCAGATCCTGGTGGAGCGCGGCTTTCAGGTGGATAAGAAGCAGATCGCGCTCGACGAGCCGATTAAAACCGCGGGGTTCTTCAAGGTGCCGGTGCGCGTCGGGCAGGGTATCGTCGCCCATGTCGATCTGAATGTGGTCGCCGGCGAGTAGGCCCGTGGATCACTGATGGCGCGGTCGATGAAAACAACAAGACAGGTCAATCCAACTGGGAACCTTTCCGGGCGCGAGTCCCTGAAGCGCAAGGCGGCGGCACTTTTTGGCGTGCTGGACAGCCTGCTCGGCGCGGAACGGCTGGCCCGGCGGGCTGACAAGGTGGGGGCCAAAGTGCTGATGCACAGCCGGCAACTGGGCCGCCGGGTCCTGGCGTTGCAGCGGCTGGTCTACGACGATGGATCGCTGGCCGCCGTCCCCAAGGAGGCCCAGATTCCGGCGATCCTGGAAGACCTTCAGGAACGCATCGCCGATCTGATGGCCCGCAAGACAGTGGCCGACGAGCTGGAGCGCCGCGTGGCAGACCGGATGCGAGAACGCCAGGACGCGTACATGCGTGAGCTGCGCATGCAGTTGTTGCAGGAGAGCGGCGGCCCGGAAACCGATGTCACACGGCGCAAACTCGAGGAGCTGCAACAACTGGAGCGGGTGCGGGTGGCGCGGACGGCGCTGGAAGCGTTGCGGCCGCGGACCCTGTCCCAGGTCGTCGGGCAGGAGCGGGCCGTGCGCTCGTTGCTGGCCAAGCTGGCGGTGCCCGTCCCGCAGCACGTCATCCTGTATGGGCCGCCTGGCGTGGGCAAAACGACGGTGGCGCGGCTGGTGCTGGAGGAAGCCAAGAAACTTTCCGGCAGCCCCTTCGGCAAAGAGGCGACGTTCATCGAGGTCGATGGATCGACGCTACGCTGGGACTCCCGCGAGGCCACGAACCCGCTGCTGGGATCGGTGCACGATCCGATCTACCAGGGCACGCGGCGCGAGTTTGCCGATCTGGGCATTCCCGAACCGAAGCTCGGCCTGGTTACCAGGGCGCACGGCGGCGTCCTGTTCGTGGATGAGATCGGCGAGCTGGATCCCGTGTTGCAGGCGAAGCTGCTGAAGGTGCTGGAAGACAAGCGAGTCTACTTCGAGTCCTCGTACTACGACCGGGACAACGCCAGCGTGCCCGGATACATCAAGAAGCTCTTCGAAGCCGGCGCGCCGGCCGATTTCATTCTGATCGGCGCAACGACCAAAGAGCCTGAGGAGATCAGCCCGACCTTGCGGTCGCGCTGCGCGGAAGTGTTCTTCGATCCGCTGTCGCAGGAGGACATTCAGCGGATCGTGCGGCAGGCGGCGCTCCGGCTGGGCGTGAAGGTGGGGACCGACGTCCCGCGGATCATCAGCGACTATACGATCGAGGGCCGCAAGGCAGTGAACATGCTGGCCGATGCCTACGGTGTGGGACTGTACCGCACGCGAGGCCGGGCGAGAAACGGAGCCCGCCGCCCCCGCACCCCGCCGCGGATCACGGTCAGCGATCTCTATGAGGTGGTCCGGTCCGGCCGGCTGGCCGCCAGCACGCCGGTGAAGGCCTCGCCGACCCCGGAGATCGGCAAGGTCTTCGCGCTGGGCGTCACGCAGTACGTCGGATCCATCATCGAGATCGAGGCCACCGCGTTTCCGGCCGGAAAGCAGACGCGCGGGACCATCCGGTTCAACGAAACTGCGGGAACGATGGCCAAAGACTCCGTCTTCAACGCGGCGTCGGTGATCCGCCAGGTCGCCGGCATCGACGTGGGGGGCTACGACATTCACGTGAACGTCATCGGCGGCGGGTTGATCGACGGTCCCAGCGCCGGCCTGGCGGTGGTCCTGGCCATGCTCAGCGCCGTGCAGCGCCGGCCCCTGCGGCAGGACGTGGCGGTCACCGGCGAGGTCTCGATTCAGGGAAAGATCAAGCAGGTCGGCGGCATCCCCGAGAAGATCTATGGGGCCCGGCAGGCAGGCATGCGGAAGGTGATCATCCCAGAGGAGAACAAGACCGACGTACCCACGGACGTGAGGGGCATCGAGATCGTTGTCGCTTCAGCCGTGGAAGAGACGCTTCCTCACGTGATGATGCGGCCGCGCCGCGATCCCCGCGCGGGCTGATCCGGTTTTCACCCTGTTTCCTCAGGTTATCCACAGTATTTTTCGCGTCCTATCCACGAAAACTCGCCAGCTGCCCACAAGGTAATCCCCAGCGAAACTGCCAACACTTTGAAAGTCAGGCCGCCAGCAGGCGCTTGACAACCGTACATTTGTTCGCCTAAGATAGGCTACACCAGCGAACGGAGGTTCGAACGGTGTCGATCCCTTCAACCTCGATCGAGCGCGTGCCCCCGCAGAACCTCGATGCGGAACAAAGCGTGCTCGGGTCGATGCTGCTCGACCGTGACGCCATCGCCCGCGTGGTGGAGCTGGTCAGGCCGGAGGATTTCTATCGCGACGCCCACCGTCGCATCTACGAAACGATGGTGGAACTGTTCGAACGCGGCGAGCCGGTGGACCTGATTACCGTCACCGATCGCCTGCGCGATAAAGGGCAATTGGACGACGTCGGCGGCGCGGCGTACGTGACCGGTCTGCTGAACACGGTGCCCACCGCGGCCAACGTCGAGTACTACGCCCGCATCGTACTGCAGAAGTCCATGCTCCGCCAGCTCATCGTCGCCGGCACGCAGATCGCCCACCTGGGCTTCGAAGGTGAAAATGACGTGGAGATCCTGGTGGACCGCGCGGAGAAGCTGGTGTTCAGTATCGCCAATCGCCGGCTCATCCAGGAGTTCCTGCCGATCCGCGAGATCTTAAAGGAAAGCTTCGAGCGCATCGATCGCCGCTACCAGGAGAAGGGGACGGTCACGGGGGTCCCCACGGGCTTCACCGATCTCGATCAGCTCACCAGCGGGCTGCAGCCAGCTGATCTGGCGATCGTCGCGGCGCGGCCCGCGATGGGCAAATGTTTGAAATTCGACGCGGAGATCGTCGACGCGCGCACCGGCGAAGTCAGCACGATCCAGGAGATTGTCGCCCGCGAGGCCGCCGCGGTCTGGACCCTGGACGCGGCGGGTCGGTTGCAGGTGACCGCGCCCTCGCAGTTTGTCGATGACGGGATCAAACCGGTGTATCGCGTGCGCACGCTGTCTGGACGTGAAGTCGAGACGACGCTGACACATCCATTCCTGACGCCGGCCGGCTGGCGGCCGCTGGCCGGGCTGTCCGTCGGAGAACCTATTGCGGTACCCAGCAGCCTCCCGGTGTTCGGGACGACCGACCTGCCCGCGTACGAAGTGAAGCTGCTCGCCTACCTGTGCGCCGAGACGATGCCCACCTCTCCGGCGCTGGCCACAGATTATGCGGACGCCGTGGCCGTTGGCGAGGCCATCCGGGCGGCCACCAGGCCGGCCACAGCGCCGGAGCGCGCAGAGCCTGCCGGGGATGCGGCGCCCTACCCGGTCCGGGGCGCCGCCGTTCCCGAGGCGGTCGGCGCGTTGCTCACGCGGTACCGGACGCTGGCCGGCCCGGCTGAGGCGCGGGCGATCCCGGCGTTGATGTTCACCTTGACCCGTGACAAGCTCGCGCTCTTCCTCTCTCGCCTCCTGGCCTGCACCGGGTTGGTGGAGGTGGTCCAGCATGATGAGGACGGCGGGGCGGTGGACATCGCGGTGCGCGCCGCATCACCGTCTCCGCGGATGGCCCGGCAGGTGCAGCACCTCCTGCTGCGCTTCGGCGTGTCGTCGGCGGTGGCCGGCACCGTCCTGACAGTCAAAGGAGAGCAGGCCCGCCGGCTCTTCCGGGAGATCGGGCTACCAGGTTGGGAACGGCTGCGGTCCTGGGCGCGCTTTGACCAGGGGCAGCTGCTCACCCAGCCGGACATCGTGTGGGACCCTGTGGCCGCGATCGACTACAGCGGAGACGTGCAGGTCTATGACCTGACCATCCTCGAGACGCACAACTTTATCGCCAATGACGTGTGTGTGCACAATACCACGCTCTCGTTGAACATCGCGCAGCACGCCGCGGTGGCGCATCAGGTTCCGGTGGCGATCTTCAGCCTGGAAACCTCCAAAGAGCAGCTGGTGCAGCGGTTCCTCTGCGCGGAGGCTGAAGTCGACGGCAGCAAGCTGCGCACGGGTTTCTTATCGGACTCTGACTGGCCGAAGCTGGCCCGGGCCATGGGACGGTTGTCGGAGGCGCCGGTCTACATCGACGACTCCGCCAACATCTCGGTGATCGAGATGCGCGCCAAAGCTCGCAAGCTAAAGGCCGAGCACGGACTGGGGCTCATCGTGGTGGACTACCTGCAGATGATCCAGTCGTACAAGCGCACCGAGAACCGGACACAGGAAATCTCGGAAATCGCGCGGTCCCTGAAGTCATTGGCCAAGGAACTGGAGATCCCGTTGATCGCCGTCTCGCAGCTCTCGCGCGCGGTGGAGATGACCGGCACGAGGCGGCCGATGTTGTCACATCTTCGTGAATGCGTGGCGGCAGACACGGTCGTCTGGGATGCCGATACTGGGCTTCGATGGACTGTTGGACAGCTTGCGAAGATGACGGCCTGGCCGCGCCTGCTTTCATTGAACGCTCACGGAAGACTCGTCCCCGTCCGGCCCACGAATGTGTTCGAGAAGGGTGAAAATGTGGTTTTCGAAGTTAGAACCTGCACAGGCAGGCGGCTTCGGGCAACTGCGAATCATCCTGTCCTTACGGCGCAGGGGTGGAAGAAGCTCGCCGATCTGACTCCGGGTGCGCAGGTCGCTGCTGCACGTCTCCAAGATCCCGCAAGCGTAGGGCTTGCTCGGGCCTGGTCTCGCTCCGCGGACTCGGCCGGGCGACCCAACCAGCGGCTCGCGTTCGGGGGACCGCCCCGAACTCGCCCGGAGGTTGCGCTCGCGTTGATCTGGCGTGGAGCAGAGGCCGATTGGCGGGCATCGTCCGGGCTCAGACACCGGGGCGGACCACTTCCCCTCCGCTCGCCGGGTGGGTACCCCGCCCGGCCTTCGACG
>VBAI01000089.1 GCA_005882295.1 Candidatus Segetimicrobium genomatis
TCACCGACGAGCATCGGCTGATCGCGCAAACGGCGCGCGACTTCGCCGAACGGGAAATCATCCCCAACCTCGACAGGATCGAACAGAAAGACTGGGCCCTGACCCGGCAATTGTTCCGCCGGCTGGGCGAACTCGGCTTCCTGGGCGCCGGGGTGCCCACCGCCTACGGCGGCTCCGAGCTGGACATGATCACCTCGCTGATTGTGGCCGAAGAGCTGGCGGTGGGCTCGTTCAGCGTCTCCTTCGGCGCGCACGTCGGCATCGGCATGGAGCCGATCGTATTCTTCGGCACCGAGGCCCAGCGGCGGCGCTATCTGCCGCCCATGGTGCGCGGCGAGTTGATCGGCGCGTACGCGCTCACCGAACCCACGGCAGGATCAGACGCGATGGCCATCCGGACGAAGGCGGCGCGGTCGCCGAATGGCCGATTCTTTCTGCTCTCAGGCGCGAAGCAGTTTATCTCGAACGCGTCCTTCGCCGACCTGTTCAACGTGTTCGCTAAAGTCGACGGGGACCAGCATACCTGCTTCCTCGTGGATCGGACCACGCCGGGCGTCTCGGTGGGCGAAGAGGAGCACAAGATGGGCGTCCGTGGGTCCTCGACCGCGTCGGTCTTCCTGGAGAACGCCCCGGTGCCGGCAGAGAACGTCCTGGGAGAGGTCGGGCAGGGCTTTAAAGTGGCCGTGAACATCCTCAACATGGGTCGGTTCCGGCTGGCCGCAGGGTGCGTCGGCGCCTCGAAACAACTGCTGCGCCAGGTCATCGCCTATGCGCATGAGCGGCGGCAGTTCGGCCGGGCGCTGGCCGAGTTCGGTCTCATCAAGCACAAACTTGCGGAGATGGCGGTGCGGGTATACGTCGCGGAGAGCATGGCGTATCGCACCGGCGGGCTGGTCGAAGGCGCGCTGCACGGGATCCACGGCGACCCGAACGAGGCGATGCGCGCGCTTGAGGAGTATGCGATCGAGTGCGCCGTCAACAAAGTGTATGCGTCGGAAGTTCTCGACTATGTCGCCGACGAAACCGTGCAGGTCTACGGGGGATACGGTTTTATTGAGGACTATCCAGCGGCCCGCGCCTACCGCGATAGCCGCATCAACCGGCTGTTCGAGGGCACAAATGAGATCAACCGGCTGCTGGTCACCGGCATGCTGCTCCGCCGCGGCCAGCGGGGCCGGCTGCCGCTGCTCCCCGCCGCGCTGCAGGTCGTCGGGGAGCTCACCGCCCCGCCCTCCGGTGAGGCGCCTTCGACCGGCGTCCTGGACGAAGAGCGGCGCCTGGTGTCCATGACGAAGAAGGTCGTGCTGTTTACCGCCGGCGTGGCCGTGCAGAAGTTCCTGGATGCGCTTGAGGAGCAGCAAGAGATCCTGGCAGGGATCGCCGACCTGGTCATCGAGACGTTTGCCATGGAAAGCGCGTTGCTGCGCGCGCTGCGGGTCGTCGAGCACGACGGCCGCGAGCAGGCCGCCATGAAGACGGCGATGGTCGAAAGTTACGTGAACGACGCCGTGCCCCGCATCGACGCCCTGGCCAGAACGGTCCTGGCCGCGGTGGCGGAAGGGGACGGATTGCGCACCCAACTGGCAGGGCTGCGCCGCTTCCTGCGCTACACGCCTAAGAACACCATCGCCCTACGAAGGACAATTGCCGATCGCCTGATCCAACAAGGGCGCTACACGAGCTAAGACCTGTCATGTCTGAAGCTACCCCCGACCGGCCATGGCTCCGCTTCTACGAGCCCGGCGTGCCCCACACGCTGCGCTATCCGCGTGCCAGTGTCCAGTCTTTACTGGATGAGAGCGCGGCGCAGTTCGGCGACCGCAGCGCCGCCGTGTTCTTCGGCGCCGCCCTGTCCTACCGGGCCCTGCACACCCTGGTGCACCGCTTCGCCGGTGCGCTGCACCGGCTGGGCGTGCGGCCGGGCGATCGGGTGTCATTGCACCTGCCCAACTCCCCCCAGTTTCTCATCGCGTATTATGGCGCGCTGCGGGCCGGCGCGGTCGTCGTGCCGTTCAATCCGCTGTATGTGGAGCGGGAGATCGAGCACCAGTTGATCGACAGCGGCGCGGAAGTGGCCGTGACGCTCAATCTCTTCTATCCGCGGCTGGCCGACGTGCGGCCGCGGACCCGCGTGCGGGAGATCATCGTCACCTCCATCAACGCATATTTCCCTCCACTGCTGCGGTGGTTGTATCCATTGAAAGCCTGGCGGGAGGGCCATCTCGTACGTGTGCCCCGCGGGCGGGACGTACACCGGTTCAGTGAACTCCTCGACGCAGATCAGCCGGCGCCGCCGGAAGCCATCGACCCCGAGCAGACCGCGCTGTTGCTCTACAGTGGTGGCACGACCGGGACTCCCAAGGGGGTCATACTCTCGCACCGCAATCTGGTCTGCAACGTGGTCCAGGCACGCGCCTGGTTTACCGGTCTACGCGCGGGGGAGGATTCCATCCTGGCCGTGATCCCCTTCTTCCATTCGTACGGGATGACCGCCGCGATGAATCTTGCCGTCTCCGCAGGGGAGCGGCTGATCCTGCTGCCGCGGTTCCAGGCAGAGATGGTCCTGGGCGCGATCGCCGCTTACAAGCCGCGGCTCTTTCCCGGAGTGCCCACCCTCTACACCGCGATCATCTCGCATCCTCACGTGAGCAGGTACAACCTGCGCTCTGGGATGTCATGCATCTCGGGAGCGGCGCCGCTGCCGGTGGAGGTGCAGACCCGCTTTGAACAACTCACCGGCGGCAAGCTGGTGGAAGGCTATGGGCTCACCGAAGCCTCACCCATCACCCACGCCAATCCGATTTCCGGAATCCGGAAGATGGGCAGCATCGGCGTCCCCTTCCCCGACACCGACGCGCGGATCGTGGACGGTTCCGGCGAACACGCGCTCCCACCGGGAGAGGTGGGGGAACTCGCCGTCCGCGGCCCGCAGGTGATGCAGGGCTACTGGAACCAGCCGGCCGAGACCGCCCAGATGCTGCGCGACGGCTGGCTCTTAACAGGGGATCTGGCGAAGATGGACACCGACGGCTTCTTCTACATCGTGGACCGCAAGAAAGAGATGATCATCACCGGCGGCCTCAACGTCTTCCCGCGTGAAGTGGAAGAAGTCCTTTATGCGCACCCCGCCGTGCAGGAAGCGGCCGCCATCGGCGTGCGGGATCCCTACCGGGGCGAATCGGTCAAGGCGTTTGTCGTGTTGCGGCAGGGGGCGCGCGCCACCGCAGACGAGATCATCGAGCACTGCCGCCGGAATCTGGCCCCATACAAAGTACCCCGTGCGGTCGAATTCCGGACGCAGCTGCCCAAGTCGATCCTCCGGCGAGTCCTAATGGAAGAAGAGCGGGCTAAATCCTAAATCGTCTACTTAGTCTTCTTGGTCTCCTTAGTCTACAATCTTTCCCTCTCGCCAAAGGGTCCGGCGCCAGTAGACCAAGTAGACTCAGTAGACTAAGTAGACCTAGCAGACCGTAGTCTAGCGTCCCAGGATAAGGAAGACTCCGGCCAACAGCGCAATCACACCCATGACCACGTCGCGGGAAGAAAAGGAAATGTTGGTCACCGTGGTCAGACCGGTGAGGAGGAGCCAGATCGCCAGCAGCAGATTCCCGAGCTTCATGCGCATCATTGCTTGCGTCACCCCCTAGCGGAACATCTGCAGGAGCGGCCGCACGTCGGCGTCCTGGAGTTCTTCCGGCCACATCGGCAGCCGGCTGTGGGCGGTCCGCTGGCGCGGGTTGCGGTAGATGACCCCCAGCGGCAGGCGGCCCCGGCGATCAAAGTCGTTCAGCAGGTCCCAGGCGGCGTTCGCATCGCTGGGGTCGTGGCCGGCGGGGATCTCTTCGACATGCGCCCGGTACCAGTCGTAAGTGTTGAACTTGTTGTAGGTCACACACGGCGAGAAATCGTTCACCATCGCAAAACCTTTGTGCCGCAGCGCCTCGGCGTAGATCTCGGCCGCGTGCTTGGGATCGCCGCTGAATGACTGCGCCACGAACGTCGCGCCGGCGGTCAGGGCAAGCCGCAGTGGGTTGAACGGGGGCGGCGACTCCTCCGACCACTCCTTGATGTCCATGCCTCGGCCGTGGGTCGGCGAATTTTGCCCCTTCGTGAGCCCGTAGACGCCGTTGTCCATGATGACCAGCAGGACTTCAGGATCGCGCCGGCAGACATGGACGAAGTTCTCTACCCCGATGGCGAATGTGTCGCCGTCGCCCGCCAGCGTGATGACCTTCAACTCGGGGTTGGCCATCTTGGCACCCAGCGCGTACGCCAGCGCGCCGCCGTGCGTGCCGTGGAACGCGTTCCCGTTGAGGTAGTTGCGGATCTGCCCGGAACAGCCGATCCCGCCCACCATCAGGAGTTCGTACGGGGTGATCTCCAACTTGGTCAGCGCCATCTTCAATGCGGCGAGCACGCCGAAGTCCCCGCACCCCGGGCACCACTGGATGCGGTGGCGGGCGACCGCGTTCTCATCCCAAACCTTGGGAGAAACCTTTTGAGGCTTAACCTCTGCCAACCGACTCACCCCTACGCAAAATTTGTGGATTGAAAATTGTGAATTGTGAATTGAACTACCTGTATGGCAAATTTACAATTCACAATTCCGCAATCGTCAATCTCCCTCGCTCACCTTGACCGGGGCCGGCGCCTCCACGCCCACACGTACATGCTGCGTGCCGTTGCGGAGGATCTGTTCCGTCCCGCCAACCACGTCCGAAGCATATATTGGCAACCCATTGTACTTTACGATGCGGCGGACTGGAATCAGGCAGTAGGTCTGAACCAGGTCGGCAAACTGCCCGGAGAAATTCTGCTCCACGGAGATGACCGCCGACGCCTTCTCCAACAGCGGTTTCGCCGCCGCTGTGTGGAACGGCCACAGGTGGGTAAAGTGCACGACCGCCGTCTCCGTACCCCGCGCGCGCAGCCGCTGCTGCGCGTCCAGCAGCAAGGGCCGGGTGCTGCCCCACCCTACCAGGACCGGTTTGCCCTCGGGTTTCCCAAACACCTGGGGCGGCTTCGCGTCCTCTTTGAGATACGTTTCCATCTTGCGCGCCCGCTTCTCCATCATCGCCTTGCGGGTGGCGGGATCGGTACTCACAAAGCCCCGTTCGTCGTGCTCTGATCCCGTGACCTTAATGACGCCGCCCACCGTGCCCGGGACGAGACGTGGCGAGATCCCCGACGGGGTGAAAACAAAGCGCTTGTAGGTCCCGTCCCGACGCAGATCACCCTCGCGCACCAGAGTGCTGCGGTCGATGGTCACCGCCTGCTGCTCGAAGAACGACTGGGGCACCACCTTGCGGCCTTCCGAGAGATTGAGGTCTGTGAGGAAGAACACCGGGCACTGATATTTGTCGGCGAGATTGTGGGCGTCGATCATCAGCGTGTAGCATTCTTCCTGCGTCGCCGGCGCCAGCACGATCCGTGGGATCTCCCCGTGCCCGCCGTAGGCGACCAGGAACAGGTCGCCCTGCTCGCTCTTGGTCGGCATGCCGGTGGAAGGCCCCGCGCGCTGGGTGTCCACAATCACCATTGGTACCTCAGACACGCCCGACACCCCGAACTCTTCGACTTTGAGGGACAGGCCCGGGCCGGAGGTTCCTACCATCGAGCGCACGCCGGTGATCGCCGCGCCGATCGCAGCGCGAATCGACTCGCGCTCGTTCTGCCCCTGCATGGCGCGGCCCCCGAACTTGGGCAGGTGTTCCTCCATGAACTCGAGGATGGCGGACGCCGGCGTGATGGGGTATCCGGCGTAGTACCGGCAGCCCGCGCGAATCGCGCCCATGGAGAGTGCGTCGTTGCCGGACAACAGCAGCATCGGTTCTTTGGTCGGCCGCGGCTCCAACCGGTAGCCCACGTTGGTCCAGCTCTTCGCCTTCAACACGGACTCCACGACCTCGAGGCCGCGCTGCGCGGCCCGCAGGTTCAAGTCCACGATCTCCCGGCCCTTGCGCAGGAAGCGCTCTTCCAGCAGGGCGCGCAGGTGCGTGGCGTCCCGGTCGAACTCCAACAGGCGGAAGAGCGCGCCCACGGTCACGACGTTCTTGACCACATCACGCTTCAACTCATCGCGGGCGATGTTGCGGGCAGGAATGGGGAAGATCTTGATCCCCCGGCGTTCCAGCGCTTCGGTGTGGATGTCGCCGGTGCTGCTGTCGTAGACCAGCAGCCCGCCGTCCTTCAGGTACTTGCTGTGCCGCAGGATCGTGTCGCGGTTCGGCTGCTCCTGGGCGTCGGGGTTGCTGTCATAGTCCAGCGCAACGAGAATATCGATCTCGGGGTCGCCCCACGACACCGGCGGCTCTTCTGCCACCACTATCGGGTCGTACTGGTGGGCGCCGTAAATGGTCGACGCATACCCGCGCTCCATAGCCAGGACGTGGAATCCGGCCCGGGTGAAGATCCGGCCAAGGATGTCACTCACCGTCACCACGCCGTCGCGCAGCTGGACACCGCCGACGAGGAGTTTCAAGTGGTTGACGATCACGCTCGCGATCCCTTCCCCTCCCACCGGCTGACGAAGGTACAGGCCTCCAGTCCAAACCCCAGAGGCCTGCACCAATCGCTGAAATCTCCAACCTCATCACGTATCATACCACACGGCCCCTCCGGCGCGACACCGGCGACCGGGGCTACTGCACGATGCCGTACAGGCGGACCGCCACCAACCCGGCCGCCAGTGCCTTGAAGAGATCGAACCACAGGAAGGGAACAATCCCGACGCGCACCGCCATGCTCAGGGTTGGGACCGCTCCGGTGACAGTCAACCCGATGACGCCGCAGACATAGATGGCGGTGATGCCGGCGAGCATGCCGGCATACAGCGTGGCGAGCACAGCGTAGGAACGCCCCCTCCGCCCGGTCCGGTCCGCCGCCAGACCCACCAGCCATGCCGCGACGGGGAAGGACCACAAGTATCCGGCGGTCGGCCCGACTAGGACCGCCGGACCTCCGGCAAATCCCGCGAACACCGGCAGTCCCACGAATCCCAGCAGGAGATATACTACCTGACTCAGGAATCCCCGGCGTGCCCCGAGGATCGCGCCGGCCATCAGCACCCCGAAGACCTGCAGCGTGAACGGAACGTTCGTCAGCAGCGGGAGCGGGAGGCTCAACTGCGCGCACGCCGTGGTAAGGACGGCAAACAGCGCGATCAGCGTCAAGTCTCGCGTCGTCACAAATGATAGTCCTACGGGAGGCAGGGAAAGACTCCTTCGAAGACAACCCGGATAAAGGGATATTTGAGATGGATCTCCACCGCCTGGAACTTCCCACGCCCTTCCCGGTCGGCCCGGTCAACGCCTATTTGCTGAGGGGCGATCCGTTGACGCTGGTCGACACCGGCCCCAAGACCGTGGAGGCCCAGACGGCGCTGGAGCGGGGAGTGGCGGCGGCCGGCGCCCGCCTCAAAGACATCCGCCGCATCTTGCTGACCCACGGTCACACCGACCACGCCGGGAACGCGGCCTGGGTGGCCCAGCGCAGCGGGGCGCCCGTGCACGTACACGAGGGGGACCGGGCCAAAGTCTCCGGCCGGCGCTGGGTCCTCGAGCACGTGAAGACCTTCTTGACCCAAGCCGGTCTGGCGGACAGTGTCGTGGAGTCGTTCTTCGAACAGATTCAGGCACTCCGGCAATATCTCGATCCGCTGGCGAAGGTATCCTCTCTGACGGACGGTGAGTACCTCCCCCTGGACACGGAGCGGTTGCGCACGCTCTACACGCCCGGGCACTCCAACGGGCACGTCTCCTTCTATCATGAAGACGGCGTTCTGATCGCCGGAGACCTGCTGCTGGAGGGTGTCAGTCCCAACCCCCTCGTGGAGTTCACATCCGACGGCAAACGCATCCCCACCCTTCCTCAGTATCTCCAATCGCTGCGGCGGGTGCTCATCCTCAACTGCGAGGTGGCGCACCCGGGGCACGGGGGGCCGATCGCCAACCCCAACGCCCGCGCCCGCGAGTTGATCACCCATCATGAACAGCGCAAGGAGGAGATCGCCGGCATGATCCGCCGCGCCCCAAAGACGCTGGCGGCTCTCTGCGGGGAGCTGTTCCCCAAGATGGACGATGCCAGCCTGATGCTTGCCCTGTCGGAGGTCATCGGTCATCTGGACCTTCTGGCCGAGGAGAAACGCCTAGCCATAGGCCGAAAGAAAGGCCTACTGCTCTATAAGGTGAAGTAGCAGCATAAGGTAAAACCGCCACTCTGCGCGTGTTTCCGGCTGTTTCCCGCGGGGAAAATCTCTGCTGGCGCCCAAGTTCCGGCACGAATGTTGCTCCATACAGGCATGGGGGTGGCAGGAAGTGGTGCAGGATCCCGTCAGGATTGAGGATCTGTTCCCGTCGGCCACGGACCTGTTCCGAAGACGTCCGGGACGGCTCCGGATGTTCGCGTGGGTCGTGGCCGGTGCGCTGGCTGCGTTGCTAGGCCGCCACCTGCTGAACTCGGCAGATCACAGCATCTAATGGTGCTTCCGTCACCCGGTCCCCTCACCCATGGCAAGCGGCTTGCTTATGTACCTTCTCAGGAGCAAGCCATGCTACAGGACCCTGCCCGCGTTGACGAGCTGTTCCCGACCGCGAAGGAGCTTTTCGACCGCATCGCAGGCCGGCGAAAGGCTGCATCCTGGGTCGCCTGGACCGTCGGGGCGGTGCTGGTCTTCCTCCTGAGCCGAAAGACCCTCCGCTGGATCGACCGCAATCTCTAAACGAGTCTACCCAGTCTTCACAGTCTACACAGTCTTCCCAGTCTACCTGCTGCTCCACAGTGCAGGGCACCGTGGAGGTAATTTAGGGCCCGGCGGGTCCCTTACAGCTTAGACCGGTTTTTGCCCCGGCGATGGCAGACTGCTGGGCGGGGACGCAACCGTACGTAATGTGCGTCGGGCCGTGCAGCGCTCTACCCTGATCGGTCCATACCAGCGCGGCGGCGCCTCCCCGGTCGATGGCGATGCTGATGGAGTCCGCCAGGTCACGGTTGCCCCCGGTGACCGAGCAGAAGATGCCCACCGTGCAGATGTCCCCGACGTGCATTACGGTGCTGCTGGCCGAGGTCTGGCTAAACTTGGGCGTGGCCGCCGTCCCGTTGGTTGTCTGCGCGAAGGTGACAGACCACGGTGACTGTTCAGTATCCGTCGGCGTCGTATCAGGCGAGGTCAGCCAGATGAAATCGACACGCCCGGTGGTGCCCGCGGCGATCCAGGGGAAGTAGTGGGTCCCCTTGTCGTTGTTGACCTTGACTGGGGATGGCCAGTCCATTCCCCGGTTGCTGGAATGTGTGAACCAGATGTCCCACACCCCGGGTGCGGAGAGGTTGTCAGAAAAGACCGCGTAGACGTTTCCCGCCACGCCAGGTGTGCCCGAATCGTCCACGCCTAGCGTGGCAAAGATCTTGTCGGTGTTCGTCATTGTGGGACCGTTAAAGACGCGGTGGGCGTCCCACGTGGTCAAGCCTCCCGCTCCGGCCGGCGGGGAGTGTGCAACCCAGACCTCGTGGAAGTTCTGAATCTGGGTAATGTCGCAGCCCTCGCCGATGTTCTGCACGGGGTCCGCCGTGATCCACAGGACGTAGACCTCGGCCGTCTGCGGATCAACCTCAATCCCGCTGGGGATCGTGTTACAGAAGGAATCGACAAAGGCCATCCCATTCGTGCCGAGCACGTCGACCGAGGGCCCAAAGGTATGCCCGCCGTCGTTGCTGGCGGCGACCCAGATCTGGCTGATCGTGAAGTCATGGTAGGCGACGTAGACCTGATCCTGAGCGGCCGAGACGGTGCTCGGGAATACCGCCATCCAGGGACGGTCGATGAAGGACGGGTTGAAAGCTGCGAGGTCGTT
>VBAI01000090.1 GCA_005882295.1 Candidatus Segetimicrobium genomatis
CCGCAGGTCCTGGTCAAAGCGTAGGGCTCGCTGGGCGTTCAGGTGGATGCCATCCAGCTTGCCGGCGTACAGGGTGTGGGCGACCTCGTGAGCAGGGTTAAGACCGGCCATCGCGGCGTGGGCGAGTTCCAGGACCACGCCGACATGCTCGGGGTGATCCAGCGTGGCGATGAACGCCAGGGCGTGGCCGGCCGTCGAGATATAGAGGTCTCCGCGCGGCTCATTGGGTTTGGGCTCGATCGACAGCCGCATATTGTAGCCCTGACGGGCGATATACGCGTTGAGCTCGTTGAACCCATCGCGAAGCCGCTTGAGCGCATCAATTGGGGACCGGCTCGCGTCGACCTCTGCGCCGTCCCGACCGCCCCAGATATTGAACAGCGGCGCGCCCAGCAGATGCCCCACATCGATCGCCGCCTGATAGCGCGCGACGGCCAGGCGCCGGACGCGGGCCTCATTGGAGACCATACCGCCGTCCTTGAAGACCGGTTCCCAGAACATGGACGATCCGCAGGCATCGCAGACGATCCCGGTATCTGTCATGCGCCGCCGCGCCTCCGCGATCAGGCGGTCCCGCTCGACCGCCGGACTGTCTGCGGGAATGAGATCCTCGGCGTGGAGTTCGAAGGCGCCCGCGCCGTGGGCGGCCAGCCCGCTAATCGCGTCTAACGGATCAAGCGCTGCGCGTGTCGGCGCGCCAAACGGATCCGCCCCCCGGTTCATCACCGTCCATAGGCCGAAGCTGTAGAGTCGCGCCGCCGCCCGTCCCGGGATTCTGGCCATCGCCTGCGATCGCCCCCTACGGACACATCTTGTTGTCGCTGCACGCGTTTTGCAGCTCGCTCTGCGCTGCCACGACATCTCTGTTGGAGACGAACTGGGAGACGATGTCGTTGAAGGCCACGGTGAATGCCGGCGGCGCCGCCGACCCGTGTACTTCGCTGGGAACCAGCACGTTCTTCACGTAGTCCTTCCCCGCAGACTGCCAGTACCCATCAAATTTGGTTGGGTCGCAGTCGATCCGTGCACAAAACGACCCTTTCAGAGGATTCAGAGCCTCTTGCCCCTCCTTTGAGCCGGCCACCCGCAGCCAGTTCAGGGCCTGCTCGCGGTGGGGGGCCCGCTTTGGCAGGCTGAACGCGGCGCTGATCACGATGAACGCACCGGCAGAGCCGAACGCCGGCACGTACCCGTAGTCCACTCCGGGCGCCCACCCATGGCTGTTGAAATAGCCGGATGCCCAATCCCCCATCACCGTCATCGCCGCCTTGCCATCGATCAGCATCTGCGCAGCGGAGTCCCATGTGCCGGTCGCGTGGTCGGGGTTTGCGTAGTCGAGAACCCTCGCATACGTCTGGAGCGCGCGTCTGGCGCTGTCGCCGGTCCATGACGTCTTGCCATTCCATAGTCCGCGGTACCCGATGGGGCCGAGCGCGCCGAGCAGTACGTCCTCGAACAGGTGCGCGGCTTCCCATTTATTCTTGTCACCCAACGCCAGCGAGGTGATGCCCTTGGCCCGCAACGCGCTCGCCACTTTGAAGAATTCATCCCAGCTGGTCGGCGGCGCCAGCTTATTCTCGTCGAGAATCTTCTTGTTGTACCAGAGGACGTTCCCGCGGTGCACGCTGACCGGCACGGAGTATTGATCGCCCTTGTACGTGACGATGTTCAGAAGGCTTTTAGGAAGGACCGCGGCCCACCCCTCGCGCTCGTACAGGGGCGTGAGCGGCTCCACGTAGCCGCTCGTGACCCACGTGCTCGCGAGCTCCTCGCCGCCGTGTGCCTGGAAACTGTCCGGCGGATTGCCGCCGAGCATCCGGGCTGTCAGGATCGCCATGTCATTCGTCGTGGCGCTACCGGCGGTCGCTACGTTGACGACCTCCACGCCGGCATGCCGCTGTTCGTAGGCCTGGACCAGCGCCTTCAGGCCCTCGGCCTCACTCCCCCATGTCCACGAACTGAAGATCTCGAGCCTGACCAGGCCGCGGGCCTGCACCCGGGTGCCGGGCGAGGACATCACCGCGACAACCAGGGCCATGACGAGGGCGCTCCATGACCACAGACGATTCCCGCTCATTCTCACCATCACGGACTGACCTCCATGTATGCAATCCGGGCACGCCAACTTTCTGCATTGACGGGACGAATTCCCGCGGGCGCCGAACATGGCCCTGATGTCCGATCCTGCACCGTGGACCGCGGCGGTTGACCTACTCAGGCGGGAGTTCGGGACCCAGCCGGATTTCGTCGCCGGCGCACCTGGCCGCGTGAACCTCATCGGCGAGCACACCGATTACAACGACGGTCTCGTGCTGCCGGCGGCGATCGACCGTCACGTATTCATCGCCGCTCGTCGGAACGGCTCCCCTCGCGTCAGATTGGCGGCAGCCGCCTTCGAGGGTCGGGTGGAGTTCCCCTGCGATGATCCGGGCCGCCCGGTGCTGCCGGCCTGGGCCAGGTACCCGCAGGGCGTGGCGGTGAAACTTCTGGCCCGCGGCATTTCCGTACACGGCCTCGACGCCGCCATCGCCGGCGATCTGCCGATCGGCGCAGGGCTCAGCTCATCCGCGGCCCTGGAGGTGGCTTCGGCGCTGGTGCTCGAAGCCGCAGGCGACCACGCGCTGCCTGCCAGAGACCGCGCGCTGGTATGCCATGCCGCGGAGGCGGAGTTTGTCGGGGTCCCCTCTGGAATTATGGACCAGTTTGCATCCGCACTATGCCGGCGCGGCCACGCCCTGTTCCTCGATTGCCGCTCGCTGGAGACCCATCACATCCCATTGGGCGCATCGCTGGCCATCGCAGTCTGCGATACAGGGACGGCACGGAGCCTGGCAGGATCGGCCTATGCGCAGCGAAGGCGGGAGTGCACCGATGCCGTTCTCGCGCTGCAGAAGACAGGGATGAAGATCGCGTCGCTGCGCGATGTGACGGCAGACGACCTTCCGCGTGTGGAGCGACTGCCGGAGCCGCTCTACCGGCGCGTGAGGCATGTTGTGACTGAGAACGCGCGCGTGGTGGAGACGGCGACACTCCTGGAAAGCGGGCAGCCCGCAGGGCTGGCGGAGGTGCTCGCTGCGTCGCACCGCAGCCTGCGCGACGATTACGAGGTCAGCTCCCGCGAGCTGGACGCTATGGTCGACGCGGCGCTGGCCTCCCCCGGGTGCATCGCGGCGCGGATGACCGGCGCCGGGTTCGGTGGTGCTGTGGTAGCGCTGGTGCAGCGCGCCGCCGCAGATGCATTCCTCGCCGCGACCGCGGAGGGGTTCCAGAAACGGACCGGACGCGCGGGCCGGTTGTTCATGACGGAGGCGGCGGAGGGCGCCCAACTGCTTGAACAGCGGGACTGGGGAATGGGGACTGGGAACTAGAAGTGCGAGGATCTTGCCCGAGGTGATTGCTCCGCACCAGTCCCTAGTCCCAAGTCCCTAGTCCCGTAGTTCGTGTATAGGGTCCACCTGCAATCCCGCCTGCACGCGGCGGATCGCGTGCGGCAGTCGGTCGGCCACGTCGGACGCCAGCAACCCCACCTGGCCGATTTCCTGCGCGCCAAGATCTCCGGCCAAACCGTGCAGGTACGCGGCGGCGACCGCAGCGTCAAACGGAGCCAGGCCTTGACCGATCAACGCGGCTAGCGCCCCGGTCAGGACATCGCCCATGCCGCCTGAGGCCATGCCTGGGTTCCCCGTGCGGACGATGGCGGCCTCACCGTCGGGCTTCGCCACGACCGTGCGGGCACTCTTCAGCACAACGACGCAGCGGAATCGCGCCGCGGCCGTCCGGGCGGCGCCCAACCGGTCCTCCACGATCTTGGGTGTCGGCTGCTTGAGCAGCCGGCCGAGTTCTCCTGGATGTGGTGTGATGACCACCGGGGATCGCGCCTTGGCCAGACGGTCTGCGCGTCCGGCCAGCACGTTGAGCCCATCGGCATCAAGCACCAGTGGCTTGTCGCGCCCCAACAACTCTTCGATCACGCGCGCCACGCCCGGCGCAGTCGAGAGTCCCGGACCGGCGGCGACGACGTCACAGGAAGCCAGCAGCTCATCGACCCGCGCCATCGCCGATGGTCCCAGCGCGCTCCCGTCATCGGCCAGTGGTGTGGCCATTCCTTCAGCAACCTTGGAGGCGACAATGGGATAGACGGCCTGCGGAACCGCCACGGTCACCAATCCCGCGCCACCCCGGGCAGCGCCCATGGTGGACAGGACGGCCGCGCCCGTAAATCCCACGGATCCACCCACAATCAGCACATGTCCGTAAGTGCCTTTGTGGGTGTCGGGCCGGCGGGGCTGGAGCAACGCCTGGACCTTTGCCGCCGTCACCAACCAGGTCGCGATTGGGACCGCGTCAAGAAGGGCTTGCGGGTACCCGATATCGGCGACGTACAGCGCGCCGGTCATTTCGGCGCCTGGGAAGAGCACCAGACCCAGTTTCGGCAGTCCCATCGTGACCGTCGCGGAGGCGCGGATGCAGGGGCCGTCCCATGTGCCGGTATCGGCGTGCAGCCCCGAGGGGATATCCACCGCCAGAATGAAATGGCTGGAACGGTTGGCCGCTTCAATGAACGCGGCACCCTCACCTCGCGCAACACCCCGAAATCCCGTCCCAAACAGCGCATCGATGACGAGATCTGCCTTCGCGATCATGCTCTGGTGCTGCTCGGCGTCCCCGATATGCATCGACACGCCGGCTTCCGCGGCCGCGGCCAGTGCCCGGGCTGCCTCGCCGGCAAACTCCTGCTTTTGCGCCGCGAGTAGCACCGTGACCTCGGCGCCCGATCCCCGCAGGTGCCGGGCGGCCACCAGCCCGTCGCCGCCGTTGTTCCCTTTGCCGGCCAGCACCACAACCCGCCGCCCGCCGCGTTCACGCAGCAGGAGCTCGGCCGCCTGGGCAACCCGCCGGCCAGCCGTGTCCATGAGTTGGGCGACCGGAATCCCATGGTTTTCGGTGGCCTGACGGTCCAGCTCTGCGATCTCCGCCGCGGTTACAACTCGCATGTCGAGGGCACCTTCTTCTACGTCGGAAGGACTCCTCCCAAGTGTAGCTACGTCTACTTGGTCTACTTAGTCTTCTTGGTCTACTTGGTCTGCCAGAGGATCTGCGCCCAGGCAATCGGACCAAGAAGACCAAGTAGACTAAGGAGACCAAGCAGACGCAGTTATCCCCAGTAGGCACACAATCCACATAGTATGAACGAAAGTTCCCGATTGACCCTCTGCACCCACGATGGTAACTTACGTGATGAGAGAGGCGCGAGCCTAGCGGCAAAGTAGCCGATTCAAAAGCCGTCGCGCGTGGAATCTGAGAGCCGGGGGAACTTCACTTCGGGAGTAATCCCGGAGAGGGGGCTTCAGGCGGTAAGAACCGGCGGCGCGGCAGAAGACGGTGAAACGCCGCTGGATCTTGCGCCTCTCTCACTTTCCAGGTTTCACCTCGACCTTCGCCAGTTCCTCAATCAGCGTCACCAGCGCCGAATGGTCCCAATCGCTCCGCTCGAGACCACGTAGCGCCGTCAACGCCTCCTGCACCACCGCCGTCGCCGGCAGGGGAACGCCGAGCGATTTGCCTGTGGAGAGGGCAATGTTGAGGTCCTTCTGGTGGAGCCGCACACGGAAACCCGGTTTGAAGTTTCGCTCCAGCATGCGCTGGCCGTGGACGTCAAGAATGCGGCTCTGGGCAAAGCCGCCCAGCAGGGCCTGGCGCACCTTCGCCGGGTCCACACCCGCTTTCGCGGCGAGCGCCAGCGCCTCGCTGACGGCCTGAATGGTGAGGGCCACCACGATCTGGTTGCATGCCTTGGTCACCTGACCGGCCCCGGGTCCGCCGATATGCACGATGTTCTTGCCCAACGTCTCGAACACGGGGCGCACGCGTGTGAACACAGGATCGGGACCGCCGACCATGATCGAGAGCGTGGCTTCGATGGCCCCCTTCTCGCCCCCGCTCACCGGCGCATCGAGCATCTGGGCACCTTTAGCCGTCACCGCTTTGGCGATCTCCTGGGTCACCAGCGGTGAGA
>VBAI01000315.1:0-1921 GCA_005882295.1 Candidatus Segetimicrobium genomatis
TGGTCAGCCACATCCTGATTACGTTCCCCTACGTGGTGCGGACCAGCGCGGCGGCGTTACTGCAGGTCGACGCCGTACTGGAGGAAGCGGCGGCCAACCTGGGCGCTAGCCCATGGCAGATACTGCGACACGTGACCCTGCCGTTATTAACGCCCGGCCTGGCAGTGGGCGCAGGGTTCGCGTTCATCGAGTCCTTTGACAATCTGGCGCTGTCGATCTTTGTGGCCGGCCAGCGGCAAGAGACACTCCCGATGCGGCTCTTCCAGCTGCTCGTGTCGGACATCGATCCCGTCGTTGCCGCGGTCTCAGCGACAATTATTGCGGCCTCGTTCGTGATGTTATTCGACTGGCCGGATTCGGGCAGTTCATGCGTGTGATAGGGGAGCGGAGGGCGCAGCTGCCGTGAGCGGTGCATCCTCGACCCTGCTCATTCGCAGGGTGCGCGTCGTGACCTTCGACGACCACGACACCATCCACCCGGACGCCGATATCCACATTGAGGGTGATCGGATCGCAGCGATCGGTCCGCGTCTCCCGGTGCCGCCGGACGCCCGCATCATCGATGCCCGCGGACGGCTCGCGATGCCGGGTCTCGTCAATGCACACATGCACTCCGATGAGACGCTGTTCCGCGGTCTGTTGGATAATATGCCCCTCGAAGTCTGGATGCTGTATTCACTGCCGCCGCTGGGCTATGGACCGGTGCCCGAACGCCTGATCTACCTGCGAACGCTCCTGAGTGCCGTCGAAGGAATGCTCTCAGGTACCACGACGATCCAGGACGATGTCTCCGAGGCGCCGCGTGCGACGCTTGAGGGGAGTGGGGCAGTGCTACGCGCCTACCTGGACGCAGGGATCCGGGCGAACGTGGCTTGCAACATGACCGACAAGGCCTTCCACGAGAAGCTCCCGTACGTCGCAAGTCTCCTGCCACATTGGGCCATGGAAGCCATCCGCACTGCTCCGCCGCAGCCCACGGCGGAGCTTCTGGCCCTGGCCGACCTGCTGCTGCGCACCTGGCACGACCGCAACGGACGGATCCGAATCGCCCTGTCGGCCTCGGCGCCGCAACGGTGCACCAACGAGTTCATCCTGGCGCTGGACGACCTATCCCGGCGCTGGCGCACGCCGCTGCTGACCCACGTGCTGGAAACGAAGACGCAGGTCATTACCGGCCGGGAGCTCTATGGGAAGAGCGTCGTAGCCCACCTAGCCGACCTCGATGTCTTGTCCGACAGGATGACCATTGCCCACGGCATCTGGCTCACGGATAATGACATCGAGTTGCTGGCAAGAGCGAACACGGCGGTCGTACACAACCCTGTCAGCAACCTGAAGCTCGGTAGTGGGCTGCTGCGTCTAGACGCATTGCGACGCGCCGGAGTCCCGCTGTGTCTGGGTAGCGACGGCAGCAGCAGCAATGACACGCTCAATATGTTCGAGGTGCTCAAGTGCGCGGCGCTGATCCACAAGATCGCCTCGCCAGACTGCCGCACGTGGCCGTCGGCTCGCGACGTCTTGCACATGGCTTTGCGCGGTGGTGCGCGGAGCACGATGCTCCAGGGACAGGTGGGCGTGCTCGTCCCCGGCGCGCTGGCCGACATCGTGTTGCTGTGGCTCGATGCGCCTGCGTTCATGCCGCTCCACGATCCCGCCAACCATCTCGTCTACTGCGAATCCGGACGCGATGTGGACACGGTGATTGTCGGCGGCCGCGTTGTCGTTGAGGGCGGACGGGTAACAGCGGTGGACGCCGGGGCCATCTACGACGAGATTAATGCGCTCATGCCGGAGTTTATGCGCATGCTTGAGCGGGCGTACGCGACGAGCCGTCGGCTGGAACCGATCCTCTGGCAGGTCTACGAGCGGTGCCAGCGGGAGATGCCCGAGATGAACCGTTTTGCTACTCCGCCTCGGGAGT
>VBAI01000315.1:1987-2283 GCA_005882295.1 Candidatus Segetimicrobium genomatis
TCATCGGCGCGCTGGACGTTCTGATCCCGCGCGGCCCGCTGCGGGGATTACGCGATCCCGTAGCTACCGCCCGTCTGTTTGTCGGCGCCGGCGTCGACGCACTTCTGATGCACGAGGGGCTGGTGGATGTCTGCCTGCCGGCGTTCGCGGGACGGGCGGGGTTGATCATCAAACTCACCACAGCATCATGGCAGTCCGAGGACTCCACGCGCCGCGTGCAGGTCACGTCAGTGCGCCGCGCCGTGTCTCTCGGGGCATCCGCTGTGGCGGCCAACTGCTTTATTGGTGTCCCGCAC
>VBAI01000091.1 GCA_005882295.1 Candidatus Segetimicrobium genomatis
CGCGGGACTCGGACCGAAACCCACCGCCACCCTCGACCAGCTCCGACAGGCCGCGGCCGCGGTGGTGCGGCAGGCGTCGCAGGTGCACGCGGCCCATGTCGTGCTCCCCGGCGCCGCGCTGGGCGCCTTCCCCGTGGACGCCATCACCCAGGCCCGCGTCGAGGGCGCTGCGCTGGGTGCCTACCGGTTCGCTCGTTACAAGCGCGACGAGGACGGCCAGGTCTCCCGCGTGACGTTGCTGGCATCCGACCCGGCGCAGCAGAAGGCGGTCGAAGACGGAGTGGCCCGCGGCCGCGTGTTTGCCGACGCCACGGCGTTTGCCCGCGATCTGGTCAACGAACCGCCCAACCAGCTTCCCCCGGTGCGCCTGGCGGAGATCGCCGCCGAGGCTGCCCGCAAGGCCGGGCTGCGCTGCACGGTGCTGGATGTGGAGGCGATGAAGGCTCTGGGGATGGGCGCGATTCTGGCGATCGGCTCGGGAAGCGAGCAGCCTCCCCGGATGATCGTCCTCGAGTACACGCCGCCAAAGGCCACACGTTTCGTGGCCCTGGTCGGCAAAGGCGTGTGTTATGACAGCGGGGGCTTCAACCTCAAGACACAGGATCTGGAGTGGATGAAAGCCGACATGGCCGGCGGAGCGGCCGTCATCGCGACCATGCAGGCGCTGCCGGCGGTGCGGTCGCCGGTCCGCGTGCTGGGCGTTGTGGCTGCGGTCGAGAACGTCGTAAGTGGACGCGCGGTGAAACCTGGCGACATCGTGCGCGCCATGAATGGAAAAACCATCGAGATCAACAACACCGACGCGGAGGGACGCGTCATCCTCGCCGACGCGCTGTCCTACGCGGCGCAGCAGCAGCCCGACGAGATCATCGACCTGGCCACCCTGACCGGCTCCGCGATGGTCGCGCTCGGGTACCTGGCCGCCGCCGTGATGAGCAACGACCAGCCCCTCGTGCAGCGCCTGCTGGACGTATCGCAGCAGACCGGGGAACGCATGTGGCAGCTGCCTCTGTACGACGAGTTCCTTGAGAACATGCGCAGCCTGGTAGCCGACCTGCGGAACTCCGGCTCGCGATACGGTGGTGCGCAGAAGGGCGCCATCTTCCTGCGGGAGTTCGTCGAGGGCAGGCCGTGGGCGCATGTCGACATCGCCCCGACCGCATTTCTCGAGCGAGATGAGGGGATGAATCCCTACCTCCCGAAGGGCGCCACCGGCTATGGGGTGCGCACCCTGCTCACGTACCTGTCTGCTCAGCCCGACGTCCGCTAGTCTCGTGTTCCCGCGTTCCCCCGTTCCCGCGTTCCCGGCTGTCAGGGTTTCAGCACCCAGATCTCGGGCTCGGCAGGCAGAGCCGCCTTCGTCAACGTGGCGGTCTTTCCCACCTGTTTCACGCGTGTCTTCCCCCGGAGGAACTCATCGAGCGTGCCGATCGGCCAGTCCTTGTTCGCATCGGTCTTGTAGTGCATGGGAATGGCCACCCTGGGTTTCAGTTGCCCGATCACGCCGTCGGCGTCCGCGGGGCCGATGGTATAGAAACCTCCGACGGGAATCATCAGCGCATCGAGACGGCCGAGGCTGGCGGCGTCCTCTTTCGAAAGTCTGTGCCCCAGATCTCCGGCGTGCGCCACGCGCAGGCCTTCACATTCGAAGACCAGCATGGCGTTCTTGCCCCGCTGTGAGCCCTGCGTGGGATCATGGTAGGTGTGGACCGTGGTGATGGCGACGGGACCCACCTGTTCGCGGACCTCGGCCCAGTCCCGCCCGCCGTCCCGCAATCCGCGAATCACTTTCGGCGACCCCTTCGCCACCTGCACATAATTGTGATCGAAGTGCTCGTGGGACACGATGACCGCCGCCGGACGTACGTCGGGGAACGGATAGCCAGCCTGTTCGTTGAACGGATCGATGAGGATCGACGTGCCGTTGGCTTCGAGCAGAAACGTGGCGTGGCCGTAATAGGTGAGTTTCACCGATCCCGCCTCCTCTCGCCAGTCTTAGGTGCGCGCCAGCGCGGTCTCGTACAGCAACGCCGCGAGCGCACCGCCCAACAGCGGACCGACCCAGTACACGATCTGGCTCTGCCAGGTGCCGGAGAACAGGGCCGGCCCGAAGGCGCGGGCCGGATTCATCGCTGCACCCGTGAGCACCCCGCCAGCCAGGATGTCCATGGCGATGACCAGACCGATCATCAGCCCGGCGGTCCCCCGCGGGCCCCGGGTGTCCACCGCGACCCCGAAAATTGTGAAGACCAGCAGAAACGTCAGGATCGCTTCGACGACAATGCCCACGCCGGGCGTCACCCCGCGGCCCAGCGCAGGAGTCCCCAGGTGCACGGCCTGCCGCGCGGCCTCGGGGAACGATGCCACCAGCAGAAAACCCCCCACGGAGGCCCCGACGAGCTGAGCGAGCACGTACGCGGCCCCCATGCGCGCGGTCATCCGCCGGGCGACCACGAATCCTGTGGTGACCGCGGGATTGAGGTGACCGCCGGAGATGTGGCCCGTGGCCGAGACCATAGTGCCGATGGCCAGACCGTGGGCCAGCGCCACACCCACCAGGCCCACCCGTCCTCCGCTCAGCTGGTCGGCGATGATCGATCCGGCGCCGATGAAGATGAGCGTGAACGTGCCCACCGCTTCCGCGAGTGCCGGCTTCCAGAGGGATGATGTCATCTCGATCGCTCCTCCGCATCCTGGTCAGGCATGCAGTTCCAGCACGTCTCCGTCCTCCAGCACGTGGTCGCGTCCAACCATCTGCCCTTGATACTCGTCTTGGCCCCACAATCGCGCGTACTTCAATCGAGCCACGAAGTCTTTGTGGATGGCTTCCGCTGCATCCAGCACGGTCGCCCCGCGCCTGAGGATAAACGGGGTCGACGTGTCGGCCTTGCGTCCGGGCGGCTTGCTGTACACCCGGATGACACCCAGCACCTCGAAGAGCGCACGGCGCAACTCCTCCACGCCGGTCCCGTACGTCGCGGACACCGGGAAGACCGGCAGGCGGTCGCCGAGGAATTCACGCAACAGTACCAGACGCGCCGCCGCGCCCGGCGCATCGAGTTTGTTGGCCACCACCAGTCCTCGTTTCTCGTTGGGCTCCCCAGCCGCGGCGGCGATCGCCAGTTTCGCCTGGCCCAGCACGGACTGGACCTGTTCGGTCTGGACGAGCAGGTCATCGGTGGACAGGTCCACGACCAGTGCGGCCGCATCCGCGGTCCGGATGATGGCAAACAGCCACCCCTCACTGAACTCCACCGTGATGGGCGGAAGATCGACCAGCTGGACCTGGATATTCTCATAGGTCATCATGCCCGGCAGCGGCACGCGCGTCGTGAACGGATAATCGGCGATCTCCGGCTGCGCGTTCGTGAGGGCGCGTAACACCGTCGACTTCCCGACGTTGGGGGCGCCTACCATCACGATCTGCCCGGCGCCTTCCTTGTCCACATGGAAAGAAGGGCGTCCGCGGGCCGCGCCTTTCCGCTGCTGGGTCTGGGCCCGCAGCTTGGCGATGCGGCGTTTGAGGTCCGCCTGCATCTTTTCGGTGCCCTTGTGCTTGGGAATTGTGGCCAGCATCTCTTCCAGCGCCAGGAGCTTGTTCTGGGGCGTCGTGGCCGACTTGAACTTGCGATCGGCCTCTAGATATTGAGGGGTGAGGTTGGCCGGCATTAGCGAAACTGCGGGACTAGGGAATCGGGACTAGGGACTAGTAACTGCCCCACCTTGATCTTACCAGTCCCCAGTCCCTAGTCCCCAGTCCCGCACTCCTCCTAGGAAATCTCGAACCTGCGCAGCACCTTCTCGTCCAGCTCCAGCCCCAGCCCCGGCTTCTGCGGAACGTCGATCATGCCTTCCCTGGGCTCGGGGAACGGTTCGGTGAACAGATCGCGCAGCGGGTTGGGCGCAAAGAAATATTCGTACGTCATCAAGTTCGGGACGCTGGCGGCGACGTGCAACGAGGCCAGATGCGAGACGCCGGCAGAGAACCCGGTGTGGGGCGCATACCGCAGATTGTGCGCGTGGACCAGCGCCCCGACCCGGCGCGCGCCCGTGAAGCCGCCCACCCGGGCCACATCAGGCTGCACGACGTCAATGGCCCCCCGCCGGATCAGCTCGCGGAATCCGAATACGCCGAACTCGCTCTCCCCGGCCGCCACGGGAATGCTCTGCCCCGCGCGGACGCGCTGGTACCCATCCAGATCGTCCGGGGGCACCGGCTCCTCGATCCATGTGATCTCCAACGGCTCGAGCTGCCGGCACACCGCGATGGCGGTCGCGGCATCGTAGGCGCTGTTGACATCTACCATGAGGTCCACGGTCGGCCCGACCGCCTCGCGAATGGCTCGCAGCGACGCGACATCCATGCGCCGGCCGCCCATCTGCGCGCTGCGGCCGATCTTCACTTTGATGGCGGTGTGGCCCCGGCCAGCCTGACCGGCGGCCTGGGCCGCCATCTCGTTGACCCCGGCGAAGTACACCGACGATGCATAGCAGGGGACGCGGGAGCGGCCCGCGCCGCCCAGCACTTTGTACACCGGCAGACCGGCCGCCTTGCCCAGGATGTCCCAGAGCGCGGTATCGATGCCGCTCAGCGCTTCAAACACGAACCCCCGATAATGCCCCCATCCACGCAGCTGCTGGAACATCTCGTCCCAGAGACCCTCGACATCGTGAGGGTCGCGACCGGTAATCACCGGCGCCAGCATGTGGTCGACGACGGCCCGGGTCACCTGGGGAGCCCGGCGCACGATGCACTCGCCGATCCCCACCAGGCCGTCATCAGTCGTGACCTCGACCAGTGTCGCTGAGAACGTGGGAAAGGCCCCGATGCCGAACTGAATCGGTGTGTCCAGCGTTCCCGCCAGCATGCGGCACTTAACGGACTTTATCTTCATCGTCGTCGCACCACCACGCTATCGATTGGACTCTACTACGTCTACTTGGTCTCCTTGGTCTTCTTAGTCTCCAGCCCTACCAAAATGTCGGGCAGGTAGACCAAGTAGACTAAGTAGACTTAGAAGACCAAGAGACGCAGTTCGTTTCACCGAAACATATCCTTCGCCGGATCCCGCAGTAGTCTCAGCGCCCCGCCCTGGCCCGGGTTAATCCGCACTCCGCGGATCAGCGCCAGCGGCGTCCCTTCGGCGGCCTGACCCTGCAAGAGGCTGGCGGCGGACGCCAGTTCATCCGCCACGCTTTCGACGGACGTCTGGAGCACGTACCCATACAAGTCCTGCTCGCCGACGTAGCTGTACAGGGGCTCCATCCCTGCGAGCCCGATGGCGACCCCCACGGCGCCCTCCCGGAACGGCCGGCCGTGCGTATCGTTGACGATGACACCGACCCGCACGCCGAGGGCGTCGGCAATCGCGCGCCGGATCGCCTCGGCGGACCCATCGGGGTCCTTCGGCAGCGTCGTCACCCATTGCGGGCCTCCCCCGACGTTGCTGTGGTCCACCCCGGCGTTCGCGCAGATGAACCCGCGCCGGTGCTCGGCGATGATGAGCCCGGGCCGCACGCGCAGCACCGCGCGCGATTCGTCCAGGATGACCTGGCACAGGCGCGGATCCTTCTTGGCCTCTTCGGCCAGTTGCACCGCCCGCGGCCCCGGCGTGATTTCGTCCAGATTGACGACGCTGCCTTCCGCCTTGGAGACGACTTTCTGCGCCACGACCAGGACATCGAGATCTTCTGGCGCCACATCGTTAAACCGGAAAATTTCCAGGATCAGACGGGGCAGATCATCTCCAGGATGGACATCGGGAAACCCCACCGGCACCCAGACCGTCAGGGTACGCATCAGAATTCGGAAGCGGGAAACGGGAAGCGGGAAGCAACGTCTCGTTCCGTTTCCAGTTTCCCGTTTCCCGTTTCCGTCATTTCTCTAATCAAGGCCCGCGATCTGAATGCCGAGATCGCGGCGCCTGTACCGCTTGTTGATGGTCACCAGCACCCTGGGCAACTGTTCCAGGATGCGCGCGTGGGCCAGCGGACCCGCATCGACCGGCCGCATGCGGATGGCGCGGACCAGATGGGCGACACTCTCTTTCGCCCCTTCGTCATCGCCACACAGTAAGACATCACCATGGGGTGGTCTGGCGAGGTCGGCCAGCATCGGGGCGCTCACGGTGTGAAAACCAGCGACGACACGGGCGCGGGGAAGCAGGCGGCTCGCCTCTTCTGCCGCGGAGACAGCCGCGCCCGTTCGACTTCGCTCAGGGCGCCCTGAGTGGAATCGAAGGGCGGATTCCGTAAACGAGACCGTCGTATCCACGACGACTTTCCCGGCGGTGGCCTCCGCGATCGCGGACAGAATCTGCGTGTGCGCTTCGGACGGAACGGTGATCACGATGACCTCAG
>VBAI01000159.1:0-22123 GCA_005882295.1 Candidatus Segetimicrobium genomatis
AGGTTCCCGCAGCGCTATGAAGGCATCTTCATCGGTCCGGTCATCTCCGATGTACACGACCGTCACCTGCCCTGACCACGAGGCGCCGAAGGCCCGCTCGAGGATCGCCCCGGCCGCGCGGCCCTTGTCCCACGCCACCCCGGGCCACACCTCCAGCACCTGCCTGCCCGGGCGGACGGCCAGCTGCGGGATGCGCGCGGCCTCTTCCAGCACCGCCATGCGCACCTCCTCGACTTGCGGCAGTGGGGTCTGCCGGTAATGCACGCTCGCCGTCAAGCCCTTGTCCTCAACCAGGACCCCCGTGACGCGCTCCAGGCGTGCTCGCAGCCGGCGGCAGATCTGTGCGATGGCCTCGCGCGTGGACTCCGCCTCGGGCAGCGTCCAGACCAATCCATGGGTCGTCATCTCCAGACCATGATTCCCTGCGTATACAAACCCATCCACGGCCACGCGGCGCCGGATGTCGTCGAGCGACCGGCCGCTGATCACCGCCACCAGCACATCGGCTCGGCCGGCGAGCCGGCGCAGCGTCTCCCGGACCGGATCGGGCAGCACCGCGAGTTCGGGCGACGGCGCAATCGGCGCCAGGGTGCCGTCGAAGTCCAGCAGCAACGCCAGCGGCCGGCCGGTGACCCGGTCACGGATCTGGTCGGCATGATCCAGCAGCCAGTGGCTGGCGGCGCGGGTGGCGAGTAGTCGGCCGGCACTTTGCAGATGCTGGGTCATCCAGCCGTAGATGTCGTGGTCGGCGACATACGCCCGCAGGTGCTCCATGCGGGCCCGTCGCTCCTCCGGCTCCATCTCCAGCGCTTGCCGCAACGCGCCGGCGAATCCCTCCGCATCGTAAGGGTTGATCGAAACTGCCCATGGCAGCTCGTCACGTGCACCGGCCAGCTCGCTGAGCACCAGCACGCCACGGTGATCGACCTGACAGGCGATGAACTCCTTGGCCACCAGGTTCATCCCGTCCGCGAGCGAGCTCACGACACAGACGTCGGCCATCCGGTAGAGCGCGGCCATCGCGTCCAGCGGCAGGGCCTCGGGCATATACGTGATGGGGCGCCACGCCTCCGTCCCGTAGGCGGCATTGATCCGCCCCACCTCGTCCTCCACGCGTCGCTGCAGGTCCCGGTAGCTCTTGATCTGAGTGCGGCTGGGCGCGCTCTTCTGGATGAAGACAAGTCGCTCGCGGTAGGCCGGCGCGCGCTGGAGCAGCACCTCCAGGGCCCGGAACCGCTCCGGGATCCCTTTCGTGTAATCCAGCCGGTCCACACCCAAGACCATGAGGCGCCCGGCCAGTCCCCACCGTTCCCGCAGCCGCGCCATCCAGCGCTCGCAGCCGTCCGAGCGTGCGAGCTGCTCCAACCCTGCGGCGTCAACGCTGATCGGAAACGCCTGGACGTGAACGAGGCGGCCGTCGTACTCCACCGTGGACGCATCGCGGTCCACCTGCGCGCCGAGTTCCTGTTCCGCGCATTCGAGAAAGTGGGCGACGTGGCGGGGATGTTGCAGGCCCACCAGATCACTACCCAGCAGCCCGTCGAGCAGTTCTGCCCGCTGCGGACAGATCCGGAACACATCCCACGCCGGCCAGGGAATATGCCAGAAGGTCATCACGAACACGTCCGGTCTCCCCTGGCGCAGGTAGCGCGGACAGAGTGTCAGATGATAGTCGTGCACCCAGACGATGGCATCCCCCGCCACCTCCGCCAGCGTCGCCGTGGCGAACCGGCGGTTCACCGCCTGGTACGCTTCCCAGTGCTGCTGCCGGAAGCGCGCATGCTGCGTGGCGAGGTGGCAGAGTGGCCACAGCGCTTGGTTGGCGTAGCCGTAGTAGAATCCGTCCACCTCATCGTCTGAGAGCGGCACGCGCCGCAATGTGTAGGCGGGCGCCCGCGGGGGAACGCGCACGTGCCCGTGCTCATCGGCGACCTCGAAGTCGGCGTCGCCGCTTCCCCAGGCGACCCACGTGCCCCCCGCCGCCTGCATGACGGGATCCAACGCCGCGGCGAGACCGCCGACCGGTCGGTGAATCATGATCCCGCGCCGGCTGTGGCGATGCTCATATGGCTCGCGGTTGCTGACGACGATCAGCTGCCGCCCGCCCAGCAGTGTGCCGATAGCGTCCGCGCGCGACTCCGTCATGGCGATGGCCACCTATACGATGTCGAGGCTGCGGAAAGGACCGGAAGGAAAAACACCCGAAGAGGACTCCGGGCACTGCGCGCTCCATCAGATTATAGCAAAATGGGTCTCCTCGTCGCTGTCGGCGTCCCGGCCATCCAGATCGGCTACGTGATCCTGGTTGAACACCTCCTTAGCCTCCTGCCCGCACGCACGCAGCGGACGCTCCGCCCGGGGCTGTGGCTGGCGCCGGCGCTGGCCTTCCTCGCCACATTCTTGATCTATCCGGCGGTGTATACCGTCTACCTCAGTGTCCTGGACGCCAGATCCGCCGCCTTCGTGGGAGTGCGGAATTATGTTTTCGCGTTCACCAACCGCGAGATGCTCATTGCGCTTCGCAACAATCTCCTCTGGCTGGTGTGCTTCACGGGGCTCACGGTGGGCGCCGGCCTGCTGCTGGCCGTGCTCACGGACCGGGTCCGGTACGAGGCCGCGGCCAAGTCGATCATCTTTCTGCCCATGGCGATCTCCTTCGTGGCGGCGAGCGTGATCTGGAAGTTCGTGTACGAGTTCCGCCCGGCCGGCGCGCCGCAGATCGGGGTCCTGAATGCCGCCCTCACGGCGCTCCTCCCTGGGTTCCGCCCGGTGGCCTGGCTGGTGAACTTGCTCACCAACAACCTTGCGCTCATCACGGTGGGCGTGTGGGTGTGGACGGGTTTTTGCCTGGTCATCCTCTCGGCGGCGTTGAAGGGCATCCCTGCCGAGCTGCTGGAAGCGGCGCGGGTGGATGGTGCCACCGAATGGCAGGTCTTCAGACGGCTCGTCCTCCCCAGCCTCAGCCCCACCATCGCCGTCGTGGCGACGACGATGGTGATCTTTGCGTTGAAGGCGTTCGACGTCGTGTATGTCATGACGAACGGCAACTTCAACACCGAAGTGATTGCCAACCGGATGTACAAGGAGATGTTCACGTCCCGCGACTTCGGCCGCGCCAGCGCCATCGCCGTCCTGCTGTTTGGTGCCACCGTGCCCATCATGATCGCGAACATCCGGCGGTTTCGCCAGCAGGAGGCGATCCGGTGATGGCGCAGGCCCTGCAGCCGCTGCGGGCCACATTGCGCCGCGCCCCACTGCACGTCGTGCTGCTGGGACTGTGTGCCTTGTGGCTGGTGCCCACCGTGGGGCTGCTGATCAGTTCCTTCCGGCCGCCCCGGCTCGTGCCGGTCTCCGGATGGTGGACGGCGCTGGTCCCGCCGTATCAGTTCACGCTGCAGAACTACCGCCAGGTCCTGGACGCGTACAGCATGGGGCGCAGCTTTCTGAACAGCCTGTTCATCACCATCCCTGCCACCATCATCCCGGTGATCGTGGCGGCGTACGCCGCCTACGCATTCGCCTGGATGCGGTTTCGCGGCCAGGAGGTCCTGTTCACGATCGTCGTCGGCTCGCTGGTCATCCCGCTGCAGATGACGCTGATCCCGGTGCTGCGCCTGTTCACCGCACTGGGACTGGCCGGCACCTTCCCGGCGGTGTGGCTTGCTCACACCGGGTACGGGCTGCCCTTTGCCATCTACCTCCTGCGGAATTTTCTCGGCGCCCTGCCCAGGGATCTGCTGGAATCGGCTGCCATTGACGGCGCCGCGCCGCTGACCGTGTTCGTCCGCCTCATTCTGCCCCTTTCGGTGCCGGCGATCGCCTCGCTCGTCATCTTTCAGTTTTTGTGGGTGTGGAACGACCTGCTGGTCGCGCTGATCTATGTGGGAGGAGCGCCGCAGGTGGCGCCGATGACGGTGACGGTGAGCCACCTGGTCAGCTCCCTGGGGCAGAACTGGCAGCTGCTCACCGCCGCGGCCTTCATCTCGATGGTCCTGCCGCTGGCCGTCTTCTTCTCGCTGCAGCAGTTCTTTGTCCGCGGAATCCTGGCCGGGGCCGTGAAAGGCTAACTGACGGAAACGGGAAACAGGAAGCGGGAAACGGTGGCGCGACTTTGCTTCCCGTTACCCGTTACCCGATTCCGTCTTACTTCTTCGTCGCCTGATCGTACGACTGCGCCACCGAATCCCAGTTCACCACGTTCCACCACGCCTTGAGGTAGTCGGCGCGCCGGTTCTGATACTTGAGGTAGTACGCGTGCTCCCAGACATCGACGCCCAGGGCGGGGGTGTTGCCCTCCATCACCGGGGCGTCCTGATTGGCGGTGGAGTACACCTTCAACTTGCCTGCGCGGTCGACAACCAGCCAGGCCCAGCCGGAACCGAATCGCGTCATACCCGCCTGCGTGAGCTGCTCCTTGAACGTGTCCACGGTGGTGAACGTGGACTTGAGCGCGTCGAGCACTCTCCCCTTTGGCTCCTTGCTGCCCCCTGGTTTGATCCACTGCCAGAACAGGCTGTGATTCAGATGCCCGCCGCCGTTGTTCCGTACCGCGGTCTGGATCTCTTGGGGCAGGTCGGACAGACTGCTGAGGAGGTCAATCACTTCCTTTTTTTGAAATGCCGCGTGCTTCTCAAGCGCGGCGTTCAGGTTATTCACATACGCGGCATGGTGCTTGCCGTGGTGGATCTCCATCGTCTGGGCATCGATGTACGGCTCCAAGGCACTGTAAGGATATCCCAGCTCAGGCAACTTGAACGGATATGGCATGTACAACCCTCCCTCTTGAAATCACTGCATCCCGCTTCCCGTTCCCGCTTCCCGTTTCCTGTTTCCCGGGTTCCTGGTTCCTAGTTTCCCGTTTCCTGTTTCCCGTTTCCGGTACTGTTACTTGTACGCCTCTTGGGCCACGCGCTCCAGGTTCTGGAGGATCGCGTCCAGCCGGTAAGGCGCGCGGACATAATCCAGCGTCCCCTTCCAGAAGGCGGCGTTCACGGCCTCCGGCATCAGGTCGCTGGCGTCGAAACGCGCCACCTCGGCCGAGGTCAGGATTTCCGCCGCCCGCCGGCTCAACGGATCAGGATAGTCGTCGAGGCTGACTTTGCGGTCAGGGGACAGCGCGCCCCCGCGTTTCACCCAGATGGCCTGGGCTTCCGGCGTCGTCAGGTACCTGATCAGGAGACGCGCCTGGGGCGTGTCGCGAAACATGCCCAGCAGGTCGCCGGCAGCCTCCACCGCTTTTGGCACCCCCTGCTCGATCGGCGGGAAGGCGAAGAAATCGAAGTCCTCGCCAGGTTTCAGGGTGGGGAACTGCTTCTGAATAAAGTCCTGGATAAAGGTGGCCTGATGGTGGAGGTAGCAACCCGGCGGATCAGTGAACATCGGGAATGGTGACTCACCGAAGTTGGTGGCCAGGACGCCGTCCGCGCCGCCATACGCGTATTTCGATGATGTGGCAATCTTGCCGAAGAGTTCCCACGCCCGTTTGATCGCCGGGTCGGTCCAGGGAATCTCGTGACGGTACCAGGAGTCGTAGACGGCGGGCCCCCCGGTGCGGAGCACGATGTCCTCGATCCAGTCAGTCGCCGGCCAGCCGCTGGCGGCCCCGCTCTCCAGACCGATACACCAGGCCGCCTTGCCGTCGGCGGCGATGCGATCCGTCAGCGCCAGCAGCTCCTCCCACGTCGAGGGCACGCTGTATCCTGCGGCGACAAACGTCTTCGGGTTGTACCAGATCAGTCCTTTCAGCGCGACCTTCACAAACGCCCCGTAGACCTTGCCGTCCACGGTCCCCAGGTCGATCCAACTCTGCGCGTACCGCGTCTTCATCGCCCCGAGGTCGATCACCGAGTTCAGCGGCACCAGTTTGCCCGCGCGCGCGAACTCGGCCATCTGACCCGGCCCCGGGAGTGCCGCCAGATCCGGAGGGTTGCCGCCTTCGAGCCGCGTGGTCAGCACCGCATTCAGATCGGTGGTTCCCTCGAACTGCACCTGCACGCCGTACAGCGTCTCAAATGGCCTGACCATCGCTAGAAAGCTCTCCAGCTCGTTCCCGCCCCACACGCCCAGGACCGTGACCCTTCCGCCGAGTTTCTGCCCGGGGAGGATTCCTGTGCGGCGCGTGTAGTACGTGAGGCCGCCGGCCAGCGCGATCACCAGGACCACGATGATGATCCAGGCGACGGCGCCGCGTCCGGCCTGCGATCCTCGGGCGCGAACAGTCACTCCGATCCCTCCCCACAAAACGAGACGGCGCGATAACGGGATAAGGGGATAACGGGATAAGACCAAAATTTCCTGGGTAGTCCCATTATCCCCTTATCCCCTTATCCCTTTATCCCTAGTTCGCATTCGAGTATCGCCTCCCACGTGTGGTGCGGGTCAAGCGCGATCTGCCACAGGCACAGACAGACGACGCCCTGCATGATTCGCTCGAACCCTGCCTCGGAGTTGGAGACCGTCTCCAGGGGAAACACCCACACCTCCGCCGCGGGAACGCGCAGCAACACCGCCCCGCGCCATCCCCAGTCGGTCAACCGGACACCGTGTGCGCCCGGCCGCGCCCTGGCCTCGCGCGCCGGGGCAGGCTGATCATCAATCCACAGACGGGCTTGCGGATCGGTCACCGCCCATGCGGTTTCGACCCCAAAGCGAGCGGTGACCCGGGCATCACCAGGATTGTGGATCCGGTACGTCACGCGGAGCGTTGACGTCCGCACGGAGAGCGCCAGCCGTTTCTCCACACGCAGCGGGAGCCGCGGCTCACCTCCGACGCTGCCGTCGCGGGTCAACGAGACTGCAACGCCGCCGCGGGATCGGGAGACCGCCGGCTGGTACGACCCCGCGACAAAATCGCCGAGCTCCTGATACTCGCCGCCGGCGAAGGCCTCCATCGTGACCCGCGGATCCAAGAAGTGGTCGAGCAAGCTGGCATGGCGGTAGCGATCGTAGACAAGCAGCCGGTGCAGGCCCGGCTCCTTGACCCGCACGCGGGTCGTATGGATCGTCTCCGCCCCAGACGCCGTGACATCCGGCGAGGGCTCCAGCAGCTGCCGGTGGTAGGCCTCCGGCCGGCGCGACACCACGTTCGTGAGGTTGATGTGCTCTTCCCGCCAGTGCCACTCCACCACCCCACCGCCCTCGTCTGGATCGACAGCCAGCAGCATGGCCGGCGAAACCAGTTCGACGTCGGGCGCGCCGTCGCCGTCGAGGTCGGCGATCGTCCCTGCGACGCGTCGGTTCTGTTCGGCCCGTACGTCTGCGGCAATGAGGTGCCCGAAGGTCGCGCGCCGGATGTGCGGCAGGTAGATACCGCCGAACACGCCATGCCAGTAGGGACAGTTGCATTCTCCGGCCCACAGATCGACGAGTGCCCGGCGCCGCCGCGATCCCGCGCGCAGCGCGTGCACTTTGCGGCTGGTGCGGAGCATGCGCTGGTACATGGTGTTGATCTCCGGATACTTCACCAGGAACTGGCGCCAGAACCCCCCGGACCACTCCATCATTTCCTCGTAGGAGGCCGTCGGCAGATACGCCCGCCCCGCCGCAGGCATCGCCGCCGCCTCGCCCGGCGGCATCGTCACCAACCACTCACCGGCCGCTTCGATTGCGCGAAAAAAGGACTCCACCCACCCCTGCTCCCAGCACAGCGCGAAGGTGCCGGGCCACAAGCCGAATTTCTCGCCATCGTCACCCATCACCAAGACGGGATCCGGGATCCGGGAACCGTGATCCGGCGAAAGAAACGTCCGCAGATAGGCCAGCACGTCGTCGGGGGACTGCCACGGGATCAGATACCGCAGGCGCTTGCGGCTGGGGAACACTTTCACCGTTGCCCCCTGTTCCTCGGTGACGAAATAGCCTGTGAGCTGTTCCTCGCGCACCCCGGCCGCCGTAAAGTGGGTGTCGTCCACGATGAGATACTCCACACCGGCGGCCGCGAGCGGTTTGGCCAGGTGCGGCTCCCACACGCGTTCTGCCAGCCAGAGCCCGGTGGCTCGCGCGTGAAATCGACGTTTGAGGTAGTCGGTCATCATGCGGATCTGGCCGTCCTTGTCGGCATCGGGAATGATGGCCAGGATCGGTTCGTAGTACCCACCGCTCAACAGTTCCACCTGGCCACGGGCCACCAGAGCCCCAACACGCGGGACGAACTCGCGCTGGGATCCCTCGAGCCAATCCAGGAGCGGCCCGCTGTAGTGCATGGCCAGGCGGATGTGCGGGTGACGCTCCAGGGCTTCGACCATCGGCAGATACGCCTGACGGAACGCCATCTCAAACACCTGCGAGAAGTTTCCCACCGGCTGGTGGTTGTGGATCGCCAGCGAGAGGATGACGCGGCCAGACATGCTGTCAGATCCCGGCGACGAAGCGGCCGGGGTTGAGGGTGCCGTGGGGATCGAACTGCCGTTTCAGTTCCTGCATTAATCCCAGCGCTTGCGGGGAGGGCCCCCACACGTCCACCGTGCGCTTCACCTCCGGTGGGGCGGCCGCGAGCACTGCGTGTCCATGGTATTCCTGCGCCAGTGCAGCGAGGCGGGGGAACCACGCGGTGACCGGGGCGGGCGTGTCGAACGCCAGCCACACCGTCCCGGTGCCGGCGTGGGCGACATAGCGGAGCGCGCCACCATCACTCAGGCGGCAGACGACGGCCAGGACCGGCATCACGTCGGCCGGTGGGACGGTGAGGCGGAACACCACGGGCGGCGCGCCGACGGCGCCGAAGTCGCGCACCGTCTCCCACAGCCGGCGGTGCCCGATGTCATGCACCACCTCTGTCGTCATTCCTGACTGCCCCGCCATCGCCTGCACGTCGCGGACGTGCCGCGCCACGGTCTCCGTGAATCCTTCCGCCCATACGGCCACGCTCGCTTCAGCGGGCTGCAGTCCGGCGGCGGCGGCGACGCGGCCGTCGACAACAGTGACCGCGGCAGGCGTGAGGACCGACCCAAACAGCGCTTCAATCAGCGACGCCGTCTGGGCGAGCGAGCCGCGGGCCACGACCGTCCCCGCGGTTTCCGGTAGCGGCGTCATCTTGAACGTGACTTCCGTAATGATCCCCAGCGTGCCGAGTGAGCCGACAAAGAGTTTGCACATATCATAGCCGGCGACGTTCTTCACGACCTTCCCGCCGGCTTTGATTGGCTCCCCTGAGGCGAGGACCATCTTCATTCCGATGACCAGGTCGCGCACCCCGCCGTACGCCATGCGCCGCGGCCCGTTGATGTTGGCGGCCGCGGTGCCGCCGATGGTGGAGTGTTGTGGATCCGGCGGGTCGATGGCCAGACACTGATGCCGGCCGCCGAGGAGTTCCTGCAGGGCGGCCACGCGCATTCCGGCCTGCACGGTGGCGGTGAGATTGGCGTCGTCATGCTCGACCAGGCGATTGAACTGTTCCAGGCTGATCACGACATCGGCCCGTGACGGCGGGTTCCCCCAATGCATCGCGGTCCCCCCGCCCCACGGGATGACGGCGGCCCCGGATGCATCGCAGACCCGGAGTATCGCACAGAGTTCATCGGTGTCCTTCGGGGCGCAACGAATCTGGGGGACGAGACCGTCCACGGCGTGGGCGCGCAGGCTCGCCGGGTCCCGCTGCACCGCCGCCCCCAGCATCCCGCCCAGCTCCCTCGCCAGCCGGTCGGCGTCGATCGTCAAGTCCCGCACGGCGAAGTCTGCCTACGACCTCGTCTGCATGCGCTGCAGCACATCGCGCGCCCACCCCTCGTGGGCCATCTCGGCCACCACGGGAAGGCCGTTCAGGGGAAACCACTGCGCCGCCAGCACGTTGGGGCCGACCGTCACCGGCAGGGTGTCCCGCAGCGTCGCCTTATAGTGGAAAATCAAGTGCCAGGCAGTGGTGCCTCCTCCGAAGGATTCAACATGGTCGAGCGTGATCCGGGGCGCGGTCATCCCGACCTGTTCGCGCAGGATGCGCGCCGCCGCCTCGTCTGGATGTTCGACGAACATGAGGTAGTCGTCGGGAAGAAACCACCCGCGCTGGCCGTCATAATTGCGCGTATCCTGGTACCGCACCAGGAGGACCTGCCGGTCCGCCAGCACGGCGACATCCGCCACGAGCTTGTGCACTGTACAGTCCATGGTGATCTCCCCAGATATCAGTCAGCCCCGTACGCCCGATCCAAGAGATCCATCAGATGATACACGGGAAGCGCAGGTCCATATCGCTGTGCCCCGAAGCGCAGCTGTAGCATGCACCCGGGGTTGGGCGCAACCACCGCCGCCGCGCCGGTGCGGCCGACGGCCGCCATTTTTTCGGTCAACAGCTCTTGGGACATCCCCGGGTGCGTGATGTTGTAAATTCCGGCGCTCCCACAGCAGCGGTCCGCCCCCTCCATCTCCACCAGACGCAGCCCTGGAATTGCGGCCAGCAGCTGGCGCGGTTGCACGCGCACCTTCTGCCCGTGGGCGAGGTGACAGGGATCCTGATACGTCACCGTCATCTCGATCCGGCCAGACGGGGGAATCAGTCCCAGCCCGGCCAGGAACTCACTGGCGTCTTTCACCAGCGCCGCGAACTGCCCCGCCCGCTCCGCGTAGTCGGGATCGTCGCGCAGCAGATGCCCGTATTCCTTCATGGCGGCTCCGCAGCCGGCCGCGTTGACAATGACCGCGTCCACACCGGCATCGAGGAAGACATCGACGTTGCGCCGGGCCATGCGCCGCGCCGCCACCGTCTCCCCGTTGTGGACGTTCAGCGCCCCGCAACACCCCTGACCCCGGGGCACCAGCACCTCGCATCCATTGCGGCGCAGCACGCGAATGGTGGCATCATTCACGTCGCCGAACAACGTGCTCATCACACAGCCCGACAAGAGCGCCACCCTGGCCCGCCGCGTCCCGATCGCCGGCATCACATCGGCCCCAGGGGCGAAGAACCGCGATGGCACCGCCGGCAGCAGCGCGTCCATCTCGCGCAGCCTGCGGGGCAGCACGCGCCGGATCACCCACTGCAGACCGGATCGCTGGTACAGGCGCAACGCGGAAAAGATCCACCGCAACCGGCGGGGAGACGGGAACACCTGCGTGAACGCCAGCCGGGCCAGCCGCCGGAACAGTGGAGACCCGGGCGGCCCCAGCACCTCGCGCGCCGCTTCGGCGATGCGGCCGTACTGCACACCCGACGGGCAAGCGGTCTCGCAGGCGCGGCACATCAGGCATAAGTAGATGTGGTCGGCGAACCGCTCGTTGGGCGTGCCCCGCACGGGGTCCAGCGGCTCGATCCGCCCCTCGGCTACCGCGCGCACCAGATGGATGCGGCCGCGGGGAGACTCGGGTTCCAGATGGGTGACGCGGTAGGTGGGACAGTGGTTCAGACACAGCCCGCAGTGCACACACTGATCCAGTTCAGGGATATTCAACACCACGCCTGCGTGTTGTGGTTCCATCGCGTTCCCGCGCTCCGCCCCGAGCTGGCGTGGGGGTTGCCGCGCTCCGCCCCGAGCCGGCGAAGCCGGCGTGGGGGTTCCCGTGTTCCCGTCAGTTAAATCCATAATCCGGCCGGTATTTTTGCCGGGGCCCGCCGCATCTCGGCGCAGGTGATCGGGGTCGGGAACATCTTCGCCGGGTTGAAGCGGCCATCAGGATCGAACGCCTTGCGGACCTTCGCCATGGCATTCAGGTCGGCATCGGAAAACAGCAGGCCGATATAGGCCTTTTTCTCCAGCCCAATCCCGTGCTCCCCGGTGATGCTGCCGCCGACGGCGACGCAGGCCCGCAGGATGTCTTCGCCCGCGGCGATCACCTTGTCCAGTTCTCCTGGAGTCCGCATGTCGAAGAGGATGTTGGGGTGCAGGTTGCCATCGCCGGCGTGAAACACGTTGGCGATGCGCAGATGGTATCGGGCGCTGATGGTCGCAATCTGCCGCATGATCTCCGGCAGCCGGCTACGCGGCACCACACCGTCCTGCACGTAGTAGTTGGGGGCCAGCGTCCCCAGCGCGCCGAACGCGCCCTTGCGCCCTTTCCACAACCGGAGCCGCTCCGCGTCGTCCTGGGCCACGCGCACCTGGCGCGCGCCATGGTGCATGCAGATCTCGTGCACCTCGCGGGCACCGCGCTCGGTGAACTCGCGCACTCCCTCCAGCTCCACCAGCAGGACGGCATCGGCATCGCGCGGATATCCCACGGGCGCTCCGGTCTCCACCGCTTCGATGGTGAGCCGGTCCATCATCTCCAGCGCGGCCGGCACGATCCCGGCTGCGGTGATGTCCACCACGGTCTGCGTGGCCGCGTCCATTCGGTCAAAAATGGCCAGCAGCGTGCGCACCGATTCGCGGCTGCGCATCAAATGCAGCACAGCTTTGGTCACGATGCCGACCGTCCCCTCGGAGCCGACGAACGCGCCGCACAGATCGTAGCCGGCGCAATCCGGCACCTGCCCGCCCAACCATACGACGCGGCCGTCATCGAGCACCACCTCGACGCCCAGCACGTGATTGGTCGTCACGCCGTAGGCCAGCGTGTGTGGGCCGCCGGAGTTGTTGGCGATGTTCCCGCCGATTGAACAGGCGGCCTGGCTGCTGGGGTCGGGAGCGTAGAAGAAACCGTCGGCCGCCACCGCCTTCGTCACATCCTGGTTGATGACCCCCGGCTCGACCACGGCGAGGCGGTTGCGCAGATCGAGCTCTAGGATGCGGTTCATCCGCGCCAGCGAAATAACGACCCCGCCCTCGGCCGGCACCGCACCACCGGCCAGCCCGGTGCCCGACCCGCGCGGAACAATCGGCACGTTGGCCTGCTTGGCCGCCCTCACCACGGCGGCGACTTCCTCCGCGCTCCCGGGCAGCACGACAATCTCCGGCATTGCCTGCATGATGGAGCCGTCCTGCTCGTAGACGATGACGTCCTCTTTCTCAACGAGGACGTACTCGTCCCCAACGACTGCCCGGAGTTCGCGAATAAGTTTGTCTCGGTTCATCTTCGCGTTCCCGCGTTCCCGCGCTCCCGCGTTCGCGTTAGTTCGCTCGTTTTAGGTCCACATCCCGGCGGTCATCACCGGTTTGATCGTCACGTCCGGGCGCGTGCCGAGCGGCAGGAGCTTCCCGGGATTCATGACGCCGGACGGATCGAACGCCCGCTTGACGCGCTGCATCGCGAGCAGGTCGGCGTCGGAGAACATCCAGCGCATGTATTCTCGCTTTTCGATTCCGACGCCGTGTTCGCCTGTGATCGTACCCCCGGCCTCGACGCAGGCGTGAAGGATCTCCTCTCCCGCCCGGACCACCTTGTCCATGATTCCTGGCTCGCGGGGGTTGAACAAGATGATCGGGTGCAGGTTGCCATCCCCGGCGTGGAACAGGTTCCCGATGCGCAGGTGATGCGCCTTCCCAATTTCAACGACCTTGCGCATCACCTCCGGCAGCCTGGTGCGGGGCACGACCCCGTCGTGCAGGTAGTAGGAGGGCGCCAGCCGGCCCAGCGCGCCGGCCCCTTCCTTCCGCCCCTTCCACAGCAGCAGCCGTTCTTGCTCGCTGGCCGCCGTGCGCAGCATCCGCGGCGTGTGCGCGCGACAGATTGTCTCGATGCGCTCCATCTGCCGCGGCAGGGAGTCGGGGAGCCCCTCCACCTCAATCAGCAAGACGGCCCCGGCGTCCGCCGGGTAGCCGGCGTGAATCGCCGCTTCCACGGCCGCCATCACCACACCGTCCATCATCTCCATCGCGGTCGGCACAATCCCCGCGGCAATGATCTCAGAAACTGTCTGCGAGGCGTCGTCGATGGTCTCAAAGGCGGCAAGCAGGGTGCGCGCCGCCTCCGCCTTTCGCAACAACCTGACCACGACCGCCGTGACGACCGCCAGGGTCCCCTCCGACCCCACCATGACGCCGCACAGGTCATAACCGGGAGGGTCGACACTGCGGCCGCCGACCCACGTCATACCCCCCGATGCGAGCGCGATCTCCATCGCCAGCACGTGGTTCCCGGTGACCCCGTACGACAGGCAGTGCGGCCCGCCGGCGTTGTTGCCGACGTTACCGCCGATGGTGGAGACACTCTGGCTGCCGGGGTCGGGCGCGTAGAACAATCCGTGGCGCGCAGCCGCCGCGGTAAGATCTGCATTGACGACGCCCGGTTCGACCACGGCCAGCCGGTTTCGTGGATCGATCTCGAGAATGCGGTTCATGCGGGTGAGCACCAGCATCACGCCGCCGGCAATCGGGATCGAACCCCCGTTCAACCCGGTTCCGGCGCCCCGCACCACAAGGGGAACGTTCGCTTCATGCGCCGCACGCACCACGCCAGCTACCTCGGCCGCAGACCCGGGAAGGACGACGATGTCCGGCAAGGCATGGGCGACGAGAAAGGCGTCTTGTTCGTAGACGACGACATCTTCCGGACGGGTGAGTACGTACACAGGGCCAACAATTTCCTTCAAGCGAGCGAGCAGCGCTCGAGACAGGGCCATCGTAAGCTCATTATAGACGCGATGATTCGTGATTAGTGATTCGACACCATGGGAAAGCCGCTTCTTCTGTGCGCGAATCACGAGTCACGAATCACGCATTCTGTCGCCCACTTCTCCATGGGGCCTTCCGGCACTGACCGGGCCCACCGGCATGGGCGCGGGAATCGCTTCACGGAGATACCGGGCAGCCTCCTCCGGCACCACCGGGTTGATGTAGAATCCGGACCCCCACTCAAAGCCTGCGACCTGGGTCAGGCGCGGCATAATCTCGACGTGCCAGTGGTGGGCATGTTTCGCTTCGCTCCTGTACGGAAGAGTGTGGATGATGAAGTTGTACGGCGGATTGTCCAGACAGATGTGCAGGCGATGGAGCATTTCGCGCAGTGCCTGGGCGAGGAGACGTTCCTGATCGGGCGGCAAGGCGCCAAAATCGGCCTCATGGCGTTTGGGAAGGATCAGGGTCTCGAAGGGGAAGCGCGAAGCGTACGGCGCCAACGCCACGAATGCCTCGTTCTCGAAGATGAGGCGATCACGTCCCTGCTGTTCCTGTTCCAGGATCGCGCAGTAGATACACACCCCGTGCTGGCCGAAGTGACGCTCCGCAGCGTCGAGCTCTTCGGCGACCCGCTTGGGCACCACCGGCAGCGCGATCAGCTGCGAGTGGGGGTGCGAGAGCGATGCCCCGGCGGTCCGGCCGTGGTTGCGAAACAGCAACGCGTACTCAAATCTGGCGTCGCCCCGTAGATCGCGATAGCGCTGCAGATACGCGCGGATGATCTGGACAACGTGCTCGACCGGCAGCAGCCCGAGGTGCGTGTGGTGGTCGGTGGCTTCGATGATCACCTCGTGCGCGCCCACCCCATCCATCCGCGTGAACAGGCCAACTTTCGTGCGTTGGGTGCTACCCTCGATGCGCAGCGCCGGAAACTTGTTGGACACGACGCGCACCGTCCAGCCCTTTCCATTTGGGGCCGTGCCCGCCGCGCGCACCGCATAGATCTCCGGCGGAGTCCGGTCTTCCCGCCCCTCACAGAAGGGGCACCGATCAAGGTCGTTGACCTCGATGCCTTCGTGCTTGAAGTCGGTTGGGCGCGCGGCGCGCTCTGTGGCGATGATCACCCAGCGCCGTGAGATAGGATCCTTCCGGAGTTCAGGCACTCGTCAACCTCCAAGGTGTCATATCTATCCCCTACCCTGCCCGCGCGCGATCGTGACTTCGCGCCATGGCCCGTTCGTACAGGCCCACATACTTTTTTGCCGCCGCGGCCCAGGAGAAATCTGCCGTCATACCGGTTCGCTGCAACGTGCGCCATGTCGCCGCGTCCCGGAACGCGGCGAGGGCGCGCTGCGCCGCCCGGAGCAGCGCCTGCGGTGTGTAGTCGGCAAACACGAAGCCATTGGCCGTCCCGGCCCGCAGCGCCTGCGGCGTGGCATCGCGGATCGAATCCGCCAGCCCGCCGGTGCGGCGGACGATGGGCACGGTCCCGTAGCGCAGGCTGTACAGCTGGTTCAGCCCCGAAGGCTCGTACCGCGACGGCATCAGAAAGAGGTCCGCCCCGGCCTCAATGCGGTGCGCCAGCGCATTGTCAAATCCGATCCGCACCCCGCTCTTCCGCGGATGCCGGCGCGCCGTCTCGGAAAACATACGCTCATAACGGGGGTCGCCGGTGCCGAGAACGATCAGCTGCGCCCCGGCGGCGAAGAGTGTCTCGAGGATGGCCGCCACCAGATCCAGCCCCTTCTGGTCGGCCAGGCGGGTGACCATGCCGATCAGGGGGATGTCGGGATCTGCGGCCAGCCCGAACTCGTCCTGCAGGCGGTCTTTGCACGCGCGTTTCCCGGACAGGTCATCTGCCGTATAACGCGCCGGGATGAGCGGGTCGTGCGCGGGGTCCCACACGCCATAATCCACACCGTTGAGAATGCCGAAGAGATCTCGGCTCCTGTCACGCAGTACCCCATCGAGTCCCGCGCCAAATTCAGCCGTCTGGATCTCCTGCGCGTAGGTCTCGCTGACCGTATTCAGGAGATCGGCAAAGACCAGCCCACCCTTGAGCAGGTTGACCTGTCCCCAGAACTCGAGGCCGGCCATGGTGTACATCGATGGCGGCAACCCGGTCACCTCGAACTGCTCTGCGGGAAATAACCCTTGATACGCCAGGTTATGAATGGTCAACAGCGTCGCCGCCCGCCTGACCTGACCCGCGCCAATGATGGCCGGGACGAGCGCTGTCTGCCAGTCGTGGCAGTGAATGATCTCCGGCTGCCAGGGCTGCCGCTCTAGCCAGGCCAGCATCCCCCGGCACAGGCACGTGAACCGCAGCAGGTTATCAGGATAGTCCTGGCCTCCCTCACCATACAGGCCGGCCCGATCAAAGAGCTGAGGCTGGTCGATCAGCCACGCCGGGACCCCAGACTCCGGCATCTGCCCATCCAGGACCGTCACCGGTAGCCGTTTTGCGCCCAGCGACACATCAACCGCTCCGACCTCACGCCATCCGGTCGAATCGATTCCGCGATATCTTGGCAACACGACCCGGACATCGGTGCCCAGCGCCGTCAGCGCCGCCGGCAGGGCCCCGCCGACATCGGCGAGACCGCCGGTTTTCGCCAGCGGCACAGCCTCAGAGACGCAAAATAGCACCCTCATCGTTTCTGTGCGCCACCGACGAGCGCGAGATAGATGTCGTTCACGTTCGTTCGCGTTGGCCCGGTCATGAGCAGATCGCCGAGCCGTTGAAAGAATGGATACGAATCGTTGTCGGCCAAGGCGCGCCCTGCATCGAGCCCCAGGCCGCGCGCGCGGACCGCGGTCTCCCCATCGACCAGCGCGCCCGCCGCATCGGTTGGGCCATCGGTCCCGTCGGTCCCGAAAGCTGCCACGACTGTATTTGCCCACCCGGTGAGAGTCGGGACACTCGCGAGCGCAAACTCCTGGCATCGTCCGCCACGCCCCTGTCCGCGCATGGTGACGGTCGTCTCACCGCCGGCGAGCAGACAGGCGGGAGGCGCGAGCGGCATGCCCCGGGTGCCGATTCCGCGCACCACACTGCAAAATACGCGCGCCACTTCACGCGCCTCACCTTCCAGATACGTCGTGAGAATGAGGGGGCGGAATCCCAGCGCTTTCGCCCGCGCCGCCGCGGCCGCGACGGCTTGCTCGTTACTCCCCACCAGCACGGTCTGGACTCTCCGAAACACCGGATCGTCCGGCTTAGGCGTCTCCGGCTCGCGGCCGGCAGCGCCCCGCTGCATGTAGGTCATCGCGGCCACCGGCATCGACGCCGCCAGTCCATATCGACGAATGATCTCCAGCGCGTCGCCGAAGGTGGTGAGATCGGGTGCGGTCGGGCCAGAGGCAATCGCGTCGATTGGATCACCCAGCACATCGGAGAGCACCAGCGCCACCACGCCAGCCGGTGATGCCGCCGCAGCCAGCCGCCCGCCCTTGATCCGCGAGAGGTGTTTGCGCACGGTATTGACTTCCTGGATGGTGGCACCGCTGCGGAGGAGAAGGTTGGTCACAGTGATTTCGTCGTCCAAGCTCATGTCGCCCGCCGGAGCCGGCAGCAGAGCAGACCCGCCACCCGAGATGAGACACAGCACCAGGTCGCCGGGACCCGCGCCATGCACGAGCGCGAGGAGTGCCTCCGCGCCCCGCTGTCCTGCGGCATCAGGGAGTGGATGACCGGCCTCGACCACCCGGATGCGCCGGAGCGGCACGGCGTACCCGTACTTGACGATGACGACGCCTGCATTAATTCGTGAACCCAGAATATCCTCGATGGCGCCGGCCATTGGACCTGACGCCTTGCCCGCCCCGACGACGAAGATTCGGTGGATCGAGCGGAGGTCATACCGTCGCGCGGCGACGCGCAACACGTGCCCGCGTCGTGAGACGTGGCGCTTCACGGCGGCGGCGGGCTCAACCGCCCGCACAGCCGCTGCCAGAATGGCGGCCGCCTGGCGGCGCAGGCGAGAATTCGGTTTCCCGATGAAGAGCTGGTCGTCGAATACTGCGTGGCGGCCGATTGCCGATTGTGGATGGCGAATTTGCGTACGGCCTTTCAATTCCGCAATCCGCAATCCACAATCCGCAATCGGCTCATTGCATCTCCCACAGGGGGCTGGTCCCGTTGGGCCGCACGGCCTCGACCCGGACTGCGGCAATCCCCTCGCGCTCGAGTGCCCACTGTACCGTATCGCGCGCCAGCGGGGTGAGGTTGTTGATGTCACTGAGATGGACCAGAAAGACCGTCTGCGGCCGGTCCGATGCGACCTCGACGACGGCGCGGGCGGCAGCGTCGTTGGAGAGGTGCCCGGTGGGACTCAGGATGCGGTTCTTGAGAAACCAGGGATAGGGGCTGACCGAGAGCAGGCGCAGGTCGTAATTGGCTTCCAGGATGAGGGCGTCCGCGTCGCGGGCGCGAGCGAGGAGGTCATCGGTGACCCCACCCAGGTCGGTCGCGATCACCATCCTTCCACCATTGTCCGATACGACAAAACCCACCGGCTCTACCGCGTCGTGTGGCACCGGAAATGCCTCAACCTGCACGCCGCCGACCCGGAACGGCACGCCGGTCACAAAACGTTCCGTGGAAACTCCCGCGAGCAGATCTCCCGCAGCCGCCAGGGTACCCGCGTTGGCCAGCACCGGCGCGTCCAGCAGCCTGGACAAGGCGCCAGCGCCTTTGGCGTGGTCATCGTGTTCGTGGGTCAACAGGATCGCAGTGATCGGCGAGGCGCCGGGGATGCTGTCCAGTTCGCGCGCCATCACCTCCGCGGGCAGTCCCACGTCGATGATGAGGCGCGTCCCCGCCGCTTCGAGGAAAATGGCGTTGCCGCTGCTCCCACTACGCAAGATGCGAAGGCGAAAGGAATGGGATGAAGTCATAAGGTTGAAAGGCGTCTACCTGGTCTACTTAGTCTACTTGGTCTTCTTGGTCTACATGCATCCAGAGCTCCGACTTGGGTGGTTCTTTGTTTGAGACTAAGTAGACTAAGTAGACCACGTGGACCAAGTAGACGTCTTCATACGGGGTCCTTCCTGCCCTGGGGTACTATCTCCTCCGCGCACCGACGCCGATCGCGAGCGCGGCTGCGAGAATGATCACGGCCGCCCAGTGCACGGCCAGGGTGCGCAGGTAAAGTCCATCGCGCGGCAGCGCGTCCCAGGCGGCGGTCCCGGCCGTGACGTGGGTCGCATTTGTGGCCACCACGCGGCCGGGCAGACGGACGTTCACCGCCAGCCCAGAGATGGCCCGTCCGGGTTCTGCCGCAATCTCCGGCCGCAGCTGTAACGTGAACACATACATACTGGCAAAGATCCAGGACCGCTTCTGGAGAGATACCTCGCCCAACGATGCCGCCGGAATGTTGATGATCCGGCCCAGGGCCGATTCATCGACGCGGGTGTCCAACAGGTACTGACCGCCGCCGGTGACGCGCAAGAACGCGTCAAGGTGCGTCCCGCCGGTGAGCCAGGCGATCGCCAGGCCCGCAACCAGACCGATCAGGATTCCCCGCAGCTGTGACGTCATGCCATCACCAGCCATGCCTGCTCGTGGATCAACGATCCGGTCGCACGAAGCGCCTCCATCCATGCCGCCGGGGACACAGCCGGGACTGCGGCCGCCCGTGGCGGCCGGATGGTCAGGACAGGAATGTCCGCCTCAACAGGAATCCCTGCCAGTTGCTTCGCCTTCCGCACGGCCGTCTCAAAGTCACCGAGCTCATCTACCAAGCCGCGGGCGGCCGCATCGCGTCCGGCCCAGACCCGGCCTCGCGCGATGGCTTCCACCTCCTCTGCCGTCTTCTTCCGGCCCGCCGCCACCCGCGCGGTGAACCTGCGATAGATATCCTCCATCCACCGCTGGAGGGCGGCCTGCTGCGACTCGGAAAACTCTGCAAACGGAGAAGGCATGGCCGCCGATTCTCCGCGTGTCAGCATCTCCGGCAGCACCCCGGACTTCTCCAGGAACCCACGCAGGGCGAATTTTCCGGCCACGACTCCGATCGACCCCGTCAAGGTGGTTTCGCCGCACACGATGTGCCGAGCCCCGCATCCGACGTAGTAGCCTCCGGATCCGGCCACGTTGCCCATGAAGACCACGACCGGCTTGACCTCCTGCACGCGCATCACCTCGCGCCAGATCAGGTCTGACGCTACCGCAGACCCGCCTCCCGACTCGACGTGCAGGATGACCGCCCGGACCCCCCGCGCGCGTTCGGCTGCGCGCAGCGTACGGGCCATGCTCTCATGACCGGTGAGCTGGTGGCCCAGCAACGGCAGCGGCACCGGCAGGTCCCGGCTTTCTCCCGGCACGATCGCGCCGAGCACCTGTACGACCGCAATGGCACCGCGATGACGCGACCGCCACCGCACCGGCTTTCGCACGCGCCGCGAGGCCAGGAGCCAGGGAATCAGTCGGGCGGGGCGACCGTCCTGGGCCAGCACGCGTGGGAGTTCGTCTTCGAAGGCGACGAGATCGATCAGCTTTCGGCCCTGCGCTTCCATTGCCGTCATGAGGCCCACATCGATGGCCTCCTCGACGCTGGTTTCTGCCACACCCCGCGCCTCAGCCACCACCGCGATAAGGTGGGCGAACGTCGTGCTCAAGACGGTGTCCAGCATCTCCCGCTGCGGCGGCGTCATCTTCGGATACAGGAACCGGTGCGTGGCGGTCTTGTACTCGGCGATATGCGAGAACTGCGCGCGGATGCCCAACCGATCAAGCGCCACCCGCAGGAACGTCGTCTCGCTGCGCAGCCCATGCCACGAGAGTTCAGCACTCTCCGGCGCGACCACGGTCTCCGCCGCGCTGGCCAGATAATAGCCGCGTAGATCGCAGGTCTCGAGGTACGCCACCAGCCGCTTCCCTGACGCCCGGAACGACCGCAGCGCCCGCCGCAGGCCTTCCAGTGACGCCAGGCCGGCTTGCAAATCCCCCAGTTTCAGGACAATCCCACGCACGCGAGGGTCGCCGGCCAGCAGCCGCAGGCGCTCTCGCCATTCCTCCAGACTCTCCGGCGGAGGCGTGTCCCACATCCGCCCCAGCCAGCGGCGCAGGCGCGCGGGGGAAACCGGACGGCGCTCCGGCAGCGGTCCTCTCACGGTGACCACCACAAACTCGGGAGCCGGCAACAACCTGATCACCGCATTTCGGATCACGAGAAACACGTTGACGATCATCTCCACCGCGAGCGCAATCAGGGTCATCATCGGCGTCACCTCCCAACATGGAAAGGGCGTCTACTTGGTCTTCTTAGTCTACTTGGTCTACCTGCACGTTTTATGCGAGCGGCTGGAGACCAAGTAGACCAAGGAGACTAAGTAGACTAAGGAGACGTCGTTTTAGTCGTAGCCGAGTTCGGCCAGGCGGGCGTCGTCGATGCCGAAATGGTGCGCCACCTCGTGAACGACGGTCTTGCGGATTTCTTCGGCCATCTCGTCGTCGGTGTCACACGCTTCTTCCAGCGGGCCCTGGAAAATCGTGATCTTGTCGGGGAGCAGCGGATCCGCTACGATGCCGCGTTCGATGAGCGGAACACCCTCATACAGACCGAACAGTGTCTCGCCCGGCTCCAGGCCTACCGTGGCGTAGTGAGCTTCGTCGGGCCACGCGTCCACCACGATCTCCACATTGTCCATGCGGCGGCGGATCTCGGCAGGAATTGTCCCGAGCGCCCGCTCCACCA
>VBAI01000159.1:22228-30722 GCA_005882295.1 Candidatus Segetimicrobium genomatis
GAGACTAAGTAGACCAAGGAGACTAAGTAGACCAAGCAGACGTCTTTTTGGAGGGCATCGGTATGGCGCGCCAGAACTCCATCTCATCCCATGACTGAGGCACTGTTGCAGCTGCGCGGCATCACCAAGCGTTTCCCCGGTGTGCTGGCGCTCGACGGCGTCGACTTTGCCCTGACCGCCGGCGAAGTGCATGCCCTAGTCGGGGAGAATGGGGCGGGAAAATCGACGCTGATCAAGATTATCTCCGGCGTTCACCAGCCGGATGCGGGGCGCATCGACTACCTTGGCACCCCTGTGACGTTCCCCACGCCCCGCGCAGCGGCCGACCGGGGCATCACCGTCATCTATCAGGAGGTCGCCCTGTTTCCCGATCTCACGGTGCTGGAAAATTTGTACGTCGGCGCGTATCCGCGACGCCCCCTGCTTAGACACTCTGGGCGCGGGCGCCGGGTGGACTGGATGGCGATGCGGGCCCGCGCGCAGGACGTGGCGGCGTCGCTTGGGGTGAAGCTGGACCTCGAGGCGCCCGTGCACCGACTCTCGGCGGCCCAGCAGCAGCTGGTGGAGATTGCCCGGGCCCTGCTGCGCGACGCCAGGGTGATCATCATGGACGAACCCACCGGCCCGCTCACACAGCAGGACGCGGCACGGTTGTTCAGCCTCATCCGCCAGTTGCGGTCGCGCGGAGTCGGCATCATCTACATCAGCCACCGCCTGGAAGAAATTTTCGAGGTCGCCGACCGTCTCACCGTGCTGCGGGATGGACGGCGCATTGTCGCGATGCCGGTGGGTGAGACCACCCGCGAGATGTTGATCCATCACATGGTCGGCAGGACGCTGGACACATTGTATCCCCACACCGCACGACAGACCGGGCCGCCGGTGCTGGAGGTGGAGGGCCTGGGCACATCCGGCGCGTTGACCGACGTCTCGTTCACCCTCGGCCGCGGGGAGATCCTTGGACTGGCCGGACTGGTCGGCTCCGGTCGCACCACCCTGGCGCGCGCCATCTTTGGGATCGTTCCCCCCGGACGGGGCCGCATCAAGCTGGATGGTGTCGACGCTCGGATCGCGCATGCCGGGCGGGCCCGCGAGCTTGGCATCGCCTACGTCCCCGAGGAGCGGCAGCGCCAGGGGCTGGTGCTGCCGTTTTCGGTCAGCGAGAACCTGTCCCTGGTGATCCTCCGGCGCCTTAGCCGGCTGGGATTCATCAACCACGCCAGTGAGCGCACCGTGGCGCACGACGTGGTCCGCCGGCTCGACATCCGGACTCCCGGCATCGGCGTGCCGGCGGCCACGCTCTCCGGCGGCAACCAGCAGAAGGTCGTGGTGGGCAAATGGCTGGCCGCGCAGCCGCGCGTGCTGATCATGGACGAACCGACGCGCGGCGTGGATGTTGGCGCGAAGGCCGAGATCCACCGCTTGATGTCCGAACTGGCCGGACGGGGGCTGGCTATCCTGCTGATCTCGTCGGAGCTGCCGGAATTGCTGGGCATGAGCGACCGGATCATGGTCATGCATCGCGGCCGCATTGCCGGCGAGCTGAGCCGGGACCAGGCGACCCAGGAAAAGATCATGGCGATGGCCACCGGTGTAGCGTAACGACCATGCGGGAACGCGGGCGGGAACTGACGATCGTCGCGGCGCTGGCGATGCTTTCGGGATATCTCAGCCTGACGCAGGCAAACTTCCGCGATGCCTTTACCATCTCCACGATCCTGACCAACGCGGCCTATGTGGCCGTCGTCGGGATCGGGATGACTATCGTGATTGTCGCCGGCCAGATCGACATCTCTGTGGGCTCGATGCTGGCGGTGTGCGCCCTGATCACCGGCACGCTGGCCCGCGCGGGCGTGCCGATGCCCCTGGTCGTGCTGGCCAGTCTCCTGCTGGGTCTGGGTATGGGCGCGCTGAATGGCGCGCTGGTCGCGTACCTGCGCGTCCCCTCCATCATCGTGACGCTGGCCACGCTGACCGTGCTGCGGGGCGCGATTGTGTGGTGGACCAAAGGATACTGGGTCATGCCGCTCCCACCGGGGTGGAAGGTGCTGGGCACCACGCACCTCCTGGGGCTGCCGCTGCCGGTGTGGATCGGATGGGCCGCGGTCCTCGCTGCCTCGATCCTGCTGGCGCATACGGTGTTCGGGCGCGAAATCTACGCCGCCGGGAGTCACCCACAGGCGGCGCAGTTGAACGGCATCGACACCGCGCGGGTGACGTTCTGGGTCTTCGCGCTCAACGGGCTGCTGGTGGGCCTGGCGACGATGCTGCACGTGACGCGGTTCAGCATGGTCCAGACGCAGGAGGGGTTGGGCCTGGAGTTCCTGGTCATCACCGCGGTGGTCGTCGGCGGGACGAACATTTTCGGGGGCAGCGGCACCGTGATGGGGACCTATCTCGGCGTGCTGTTGCTGACGGTGACCAGTAGTGCCTTGACCTTCCTGGGCATCTCTGCCACGTGGGACCAGGCGATTCGCGGCGCGTTCATCCTGGTGGCCGTGACCGCCGATATCGTGCGCACCGGACAGTGGCGCCAGCCGGTGGGGTGGGCGTGATGAACATCCGGCTGCTGTGGCGCGAGCGGGTGTTGATCGGCCTGCTGATTAGTAGCGGGGTGGTGCTGGCGCTGCTATCCGACGTCTTCCTCACGCCTGCCAACTTGCTCCGCGCCACGCGATACGCGGCGGAAATCGGCCTCGTCGCGCTGCCGATGACGATGATCATCATCAGCCGCGGCATCGATCTGTCCGTGGCGTCCAACATGGCCCTGTCGGCAATGGCGATGGGACTGCTGTGGCAGCGCGGCCTCCCCATCTGGCCGGCCGTCGCGATCGGCGTGGTCACCGGCACGCTCGCGGGGTGGCTGAACGGCTGGGTCATCGCCCGGGTCCGCGTGCCGGCGATCGTGGTAACTCTGGCGACGCTGGCCGTGTACCGCGGGATCGCGACCGGGCTGTCCGGGGGCACCGGCATCCTGGGATTTCCCGAGAGTTTCCTGGCCCTGGGCGCCGGCACGGTCGCCGGGATTCCCGTGCAGACGGTGATCTGGATCGCCGGGATCGTCATTGCCGCCGTCTTCCTCACACGGACCACCAACGGCCGGTACATCTATGGCATCGGCCACAACGAGACCGCGCTGCGCTTCTCCGGAATCGCCGTGGACCGCATCGTGCTGGGCCTGTACACCGCCTCGGGGTTCGTCGCGGCGCTGGCCGGGATGATCTACGCGGCCCGCGTCGGGACGGCGAAGTCCAACGCCGCCGCCGGGTACGAACTCTCCATCATCACGGCCGTGGTCCTGGGCGGTACCAGCCTGGCCGGCGGCGAAGGGACCCTCGTGGGCACGGTGCTGGGCGTCTTGATTCTCACGATCCTGCAAAACGGGCTCACCCTGGCCCGGGTCCCCGCCGCGATGCAGGACGTGCTGATCGGCACCGTGCTGCTGGCGGCCGTCTTGACGTATCGCGAACGCCCTATGCGAAAGGAGGTGTCCGCGCAGTCCACCTCGCAGCCTGCGCCGCGTCGCGCGGCCGGGCGCGCCATGAGTGATCCTGAGAACACCCTCGCCGCGGGCGAGGAGAGGAGGAAGCCATGAGATACCGTCAGGCCTTCGCCCTGACCCTGACTCTGGCGTTGCTGATGGGACTCGCCGGCCCAGGGCAGGCTCAGAAGGCGCTGAAGATTTTCATGATCCCGAAGTTTACCGGCGCGGCATACTTCGCCGCCACGGAGAAGGGTGCGAAGGACGCCGTGGCGGAGTTGAAGGGCCGCGGCGTCGCGATCGACTTCCTGTACACCGGTCCCAGCGTCGCCAACACCGATGAAGAGATCCGCATGATCGATGATCTGGTCGCCCAGAAACCTGACGCGATCATCATCTCCGCCAACGATGCAGAGGCGCTGGTTCCGGTGGCGAAGAAGGCCAAGGCCGCCGGCATCAAGGTCATCACGTATGACGCCGACGTCGCCGACCCCACGGCGCGGCACTGGTTTGTCAATCAGGGCACCTTCACCCTGGTGGGGGCAGCGCTGGTGGACGTGGTGGCCGAGCAGGCGGGGAAGAACGCCCGCTTCGCGGTGGTCAGCGCGGACCCGGGAGCCTTCAACCAGAACTCCTGGATCGCGGCGATGAAAGACCGGGTGGCTAAGAAGTACCCCGCGATGAAGCTGGTCGACATCCGCTACGGGCTGGACAAGCCGGCGGAGTCATTCTCCGTCGCCCAGGACCTCATCAACAAGTATCGCGGGCAACTGGACGCCATCATCGCCCCCACGTCCGTGGCGCTGCCGAAGGTGGCGGAGGCCGCGGAGCAGGCCGGGCTGGCCGGCAAGATCGTGGTCACCGGGCTGTCGACGCCCAATGATATGCGCGAGTTCGTTAAGAAGGGCACGGTGAAAACGGTGGTGCTGTGGAATCCCGTGGATCTCGGCTACCTGGCCATCTACGTCGCCCACGCCACCATCACCGGCGCATTGAAAGAGGGGATGGCGAAGCAGTCGGTGCAGGCCGGCCGGCTCGGCACCCGCGAGGCCACCGCGCAGCTCAACGACATCACGGCGAAGGGCCCGCTGACGCTGCGCAACGTGATCCTGCTGGGCGCGCCATTCCGGTTCACGAAAGAGAACATCGACAGGTTCAACTTCTAGTCGCACTCGGCGCCGCCGGGGAGAGGACGCAACCCTCTCCCCGGTGCGCTTGCCGCATATTGCGGTCACAATGGGGGGCTGAACCATGCCCGGCGAGGGCGCGTTGACCTGGTACATTCCCGACGCCTACCTGCCAGCAGAAGGAAGCGGACCGCTGACCGGCCACGAGGCCATCTGTGTGCTGAACACCTCAGACGAACGCGCGCACATCGAGGTGGATTTCTTTTTCGAAGATCGCGAGCCGCACCCGAGCGTGGCCTTCAGCGTCGGCCCGCGGCGCACCCTCCATGTCCGCACCGACCGGCCGCAGATGCTGGGCGGCTTTGCGGTGCCCCGCGAGGTGCCGTACGCGATGCGGGTGCGTGCCTCGGTCCCGGTGGTCGTACAGTACAGCCGCATGGATGTCACGCAGCCGAATTTGACGTTGATGACCTGCCTGCCCTATGCCGGGCGGTGAGGAGGCGCCGATGGGAACAGACCGCGACGCGCTCCGGGCCCTGGCCGGCCAGGGCATCGACCTGCCGGCCGCGGTGGAGGCCCTGACGCGTCTTGCGATTGAGACGCCATCGTGGGGATACGGAAACTCCGGTACGCGCTTTGCGGTGTTCCCGTGGCCGGGCGCCGCCCGCACGGTGTGGGAGAAGCTGGAGGACGCGGCGCTGGTCCACCGCCTCACCGGCATCTGCCCGTCGGTGGCCATCCATATTCCCTGGGACCGGGTGGACGACTGGCCCCGCCTGGTGGCGTATGCGAAAGAGCGCGGGGTGCGTATCGGCGCGGTGAATCCCAACGTCTTCCAGGACGATGTCTACCGGCTGGGCAGCGTCTGCCATCCCGATCCCGCGGTGCGCCGCCGCGCGGTGGCGCACCTGATGGAGTGCGTGCAGATTGCGAAGACGGTTGGCTCGAGCCTGCTCAGCCTGTGGTTCGCCGATGGCACCAACTACGCGGGGCAGGATGATCTGCGTGGGCGCCGGCACCGTCTGGTCGACGCGCTGGCGGAGGTCTATGGGACAATGCCTTCCGGCATGCGCATGCTGCTCGAGTACAAGTTCTTCGAACCCGCCTTCTACCACACCGATCTTGCCGACTGGGGCATGGCGGGCGCGGTCGCCTCGCGTCTGGGCCCGCAGGCGGAGGTCCTGGTCGACCTGGGGCACCACGCGCAGGGTACCAACATCGAGCACATCGTCGCCTGCCTGCTCGATGAGGGGCGGCTGGGCGGGTTTCACTTCAACAACCGCCGCTACGCGGACGACGACCTGATCGTTGGCTCGGTCAATCCCTTTGAACTGTTCATGATCTTTCATGAGATCCTGTCCGCGGCCGGTAGCGCCGACCCGCGGGCCGCAGCGTGCGCGGGGCGGATCGCCTACATGATCGACCAGTCCCATAACGTCGAGGGGAAGATCGAGCCGGTGCTGCTGTCGGTGGTCAACATCCACACTGCGTATGCCAAAGCCCTGCTGGTCGACCGGCGGACCTTGGCCCGCCGTCAGGCCGCAGGCGATGTGTTGGGGGCGCACCAGATCTTGCTCGATGCCTATCAGGCCGATGTGCGGCCGCTGCTGCGGATGGCGCGGGAAGCACTCCGGGCGCCAGCTGATCCCCTCGAGGCGTTCCGGCGAGAAGGTCATGCCGAGCGCCTGGCCAAGGCACGTGGCGTGCAGGCGGCAGGGGCCGGCTATCCCGGCGCATGAGGGCGGCACTGGAGTTTGTCGCCTGCGATCTGGGCGCCGAGAGCGGTCGCTGCATGCTCGGCCAGTTCGACGGCGAGCGCGTCGCGCTTTCGGAACTCTCGCGGTTCCCGAACGGCCCCATCCAGATTGGCGGCAGTCTCCACTGGGACGTCCTGCGGCTATTCGGCGAGATCGTCGGCGGGCTGCGCCGGTGCGCCCGCGATGGCCATCGTCCCGCCGGGATCGGACTGGACACCTGGGGGGTGGACTTTGCGCTGCTGGACCGGGCCGGCAACCTGCTTGGGAACCCGTACCACTATCGCGATCGGCGGACCCAGGGCATGCCGGACGAGGCGTTCCGCCGCGTGCCGCGCGAGGACATTTTCGCCGCCACCGGGATCCAGTTCATGCCGATCAACACCCTGTACCAGCTGCTGTCCCAGGTGATCCACCGCGACCCGCAGCTGGAGCAGGCGCAGGCGCTCCTGATGATGCCTGACCTGCTGAACTTCTGGCTGTGCGGCCGCACGGCGTGCGAGTTCACCGACGCGACAACCAGTCAGTGCGTCGATCCCCGGACGCGGGATTGGGCGACGTCGCTGCTGCAGCGCCTCCAGATTCCCACCCACATCCTGCAGCCGATTGTCCCGCCGGCCACGGTCCTGGGTCTGCTCCGATCTGAGGTGGCTGCCGACGCTGGTCTGGACGCCATCCCGGTGATCGCACCAGCCTGTCACGATACGGCCGCGGCGGTGGCGGCCGTCCCGGCGGCCGGCCAGGACTTCGCGTACATCAGCTCCGGCACGTGGTCGCTGGTCGGCATCGAGTCCGCCCACCCCCACCTCACGCCGGCGGTCCTACGCTATAACTTCACGAACGAGGGGGGGATTGCCGGAACCTTCCGGTTGCTGAAAAACGTCGCGGGGCTGTGGCTGGTTCAGGAATGCCGGCGGCGATGGGAACGTGACGGACCGGTGGAGTACGCGGAACTGATGCGCACGGCCGCGGAGGCTCCGGCCTTCGGACCGATCATCGACCCCGACCATGAGCAACTCCTGCGACCGCCCGACATGCCTGCCGCGATCCGCGCCGCCTGCCGCGAGAGCGGGCAGCCCGAGCCTGCCGGCCGGGCCGCGATGGTACGCTGCATCCTGGAAAGCCTGGCCCTCAAGTACCGGTGGGTGATCGACCGCCTCGAGGAGGTGAGTGGCCGGCAGATCCGCGCTATCCACATCCTAGGGGGAGGGTCGCGCAATGACCTGCTGTGCCGGCTCACCGCGGACGCCACCGGCCGCCCCGTCTACGCTGGGCCCGCCGAGGCGACAGCGATGGGCAACACGCTTGTGCAGGCGATGGCACTCGGGCACCTGGCATCACTCGCCGACCTCCGCGCCGTGGCCCGCCGGTCAGCGCAGCCCACCGTGTACGAGCCCCGGCCGGACCCGCGCTGGGATGCGGCGATGGCCAGGCTGGAATAACAATCGCACTGATTGCGTACTTCCAAACAGACTGGGATGCGTATTGAGCTCTTGTATTGGGAGGAATGCCCGTCGTACGATCTCGCGCTGCAGCGGCTCCGTGAGGCGCTGGCTGAGCGACAGGTCGCTGAATCGGTCCGCCTTATCGAAGTAACCACGGAGCGGGAGGCCGAGGCGCTGCGCTTCCCAGGATCCCCGACCATCCGGATCGATGGGCAGGACCTCTTCCCCACCCCAGACGGTCCGTACGGCCTGACCTGCCGGGTGTACCACGCGGATAACGGGCGCGTGACGCCGCTGCCGACGGCAGAGATGATCCGTGAGGCGATTCGAAAAGCACTGAGGGAGTGATGAATCGATGGCGATCACGCTCGAATCTCGCTTGATCTCGTTCGCCCTGAAAGGCACTGACGAGAAAGTCCACCGGCCGGAGGACTATCCCGGCGCGAAGGTGCTGGGCGTCATCTTCTCGTGCAACCACTGCCCCTACGCTCAGGCGTGGGAGGGACGGTTGATCCAGATCCAGCGCGACTACGCCGGCAGAGGGGTGCAGTTCCTGCTGATCAACTCCAACGACCCGGCGAAATACCCCGACGACAGCTTCTCCAGCATGCAGCGCCGGGCCCAAGAGAAGCGGTATCCGTTCCCCTATCTGTTTGACGAGACGCAGGAGGTGGCCAGGCAGTACGG
>VBAI01000092.1 GCA_005882295.1 Candidatus Segetimicrobium genomatis
AGCCCCGCCAGGATCAGGAGCACCAGCGCCGCAGCCGCGGCGAGACCAAGGGCCCACCCTCGCCGTACCTGGATCACGTCCTGACGCATCTGGATTCCCGCGAGCACTGCCTCGCGCAGCCCCGGAGGAGGGGTGACCTGTCTCACCGCGCTGCCGAGTTGCCCGGTCACTTCCTGCCACGACGCCAGTTCGCTCCGACAGCGGTCGCAAGATTGCACGTGCGCCGACACCGCCTGCTCCTCATCCCGGTCCAGCGCGTGGAGCGCGAACGCGGCCAGCAATTCGGAAGCCTGCTCGTGCGTCACTGGCGTTCTTCCTCCCCCCCGGCCAGCTGAACTCGCAGGCGCTGCATCCCATCGCGGATTCTCGTCTTGACGGTTCCGAGGGGAATCTTCAGGCGGCTGGCGATCGCTTGCTGAGTGTATCCGCCGTAGTAGGCCAGCACGATGGCTTCACGCTGATCCGCCGAGAGGGTCATGAGGGCGCTGCGTACCGTCGCGCCTTCGACGCCGCGGAGGGCCTGCTCCACAACGTCGGCGCCGCCGCCTGCGCTGCGATCACCTTCTGCAAGCGTTTCCACGGTACGAACTTTCTGGCGGCGCAGCGCGTCGACGGTGCGGTGATGGGCCAGGGACAATACCCAGGAACGGGCGCTGCCGCGAGCAGGGATGAATTCGCCGGCGCCGCGCCAGATGTGGAGGAAGATCTCTTGCGCGACCTCCTGGGCGGCCTGTGGATTGCCGAGCATTCGTAGCGCGAGAGAATAGACGGCCCGACTGTATCGATCGTACAGCGTCTCAAATGCGGTGGCATCCCGCCGCGCGATTCGCGCCAGCAGCGTAGCTTCCTGATCTGTTCCCGTCATGCCGCGGTCCACGTCCCACCCCACCGCAGAGGACCGCATGGGCCGTTCTTCGGAGCGCAATATGGTTCCTGTGGTCATCCGGCCCGGTCCTCCTGTCCAGTTCTTCGCACCGCGCGTCCCCACGGATGGTCCAATCCGCCTGCACGGGTCGTGCGAACAGTCGGAGGAAGGCTCTTCCGGAATCCACACCATCACGGAGGTGGCGTATGGCACGGCATAGATTCTGGCTGGTGGGGCTGGCGGTGGTGGCCGTCACCGCGATTCTGGTTGTCCCCGGACTGCTCGTGGCCTCGGACCACGACGACGGTGAAACTGACATGAAAGGGCGGAACGTGAATCTGACCGATCTCTACGCGTTCCGAGAGGGCGATCAGACCGGCAACGCCGCCCAAAACTCCAATCTGATTCTGGTGATGAACACGAATCCGCGGTCCGTGGCCCGCCAGCAGTATTACTTCAGCGCACGGGCACGCTATGAGTTCCGCATCGAGCGTGCGGCGAGCAATAGTGCGGCGCCGACGGCGGCCGGACTGTCCAGGCCCGACATCATCCTCCGGTTCGAGTTCGGCGAACCGGTCGCCAACAAGCAGTCCATCAAGGTGACGGCAATCCGGGACGGAGTCAGGATGGTTGCCACGGGCGCGGTCACCACGCCGTTGCCCGTGACCGCGGCCGACGCGCCGACCATCAACGCGGTCACCCTGGGTGGATCTCAGCTGGACCTGTATGCGGGCCTCCGCGAGGATCCGTTCTTCTTCGACGTCGAGCAGTTCTTCCGAGTCCGCGCGGGACTCGCGGGAATAGGGCCGAGTGTCGGGTTCCGGAACCCGGGGTTGGATTTTACCTCCGGATACAACGTCAACTCGATCGTCGTGCGCGTACCGATTGCCTTCCTGCAAGGGGCGACGGCCGCGACCACATACGATGTCTGGGAGACCATCGCAGTGCGGACGGGTGATGAGGATGACGACAACGAGTTCGTGCAGGTCGAACGGCTGGCCCGGCCCGCGATCAACGAGGGGTTGGTCATTACCAACGACTTCTTGAACAGAATGAACCAGGTAGGACCGGACTGCGAGGCGAAGGCGCTGGCTGGCCAGCAACCCTGCGCGGGGATCCTTGGACCGGTCTTCACGGAGGCGATTGGCACCCTCGCCGCGCTCGGCAACAACTCGCCTCGGATCGGTCAGCTCGTGGCGGCGTTTCTCCCCGATGTTATGCGCATCGACACGACGCAGCCCAGCGGCTATGCGGCCGGATTCAGCGGGCTCAATGGCCCGGCCACGCTCACGCGCGGGCGCCTGCTCAAGGACGATGTGATCGACGCCACACTGTTTGTGCTGACCAATGGCACGGTCATCAGTGATGGCGTCTCGTACGACGGTCCCAATCTCGACGGCAGAGGTCACAACCCGCTGCTGCCAACGTTCCCATATCTCGCCACGCCGAACTAACACAGAAGGGTGTGCGGAGGTGCTCCGGTGTGTTCCCCCGCCGGAGCACTTCCCACCTGGAGGAGCTCGCGGAAGATGCAACGCGCGCAGGAACCGTTGATCACCAGACCGACGTCATGGCGATGGCGCCGGCGCCGGGCGAGGTCCGGCCTGCTCGGGGCGATAGGGGCAGGGGCGTCCTTGGTCCTGGGTATTTTGTTCTGGTCACATGCTGCGGCAACGCCCCGATCGGCATACCATTATCGCTTCGAACGCACTCCGCGAGGCGCGGTGAAGCAGGCGCTGCAGGGTGAGATCGAATTCTACCAGGCGCGCTTAACCTATGATCCGAATAGTGGGCTCAATCTGGCGGCGCTCGCCGGTGCATACCTGAGGATGGCCCGGGCCACCGGAGATCTGCGATGGTACCTGATTGCCGAGCAAACGGCGCAACGATCCGTGGCCAGCCTCCCATTTCAGAACAACGGCGCGCTGATCGTGCTCGCCCGCGTGGCGGAAGCGAGGCATGATTTCCAGCAGGCGATCAGCTTGGCGCGCCGGGCTGGCAGCGCGGAGGCGCTCTCGATCATCGTCACATCCAATCTCGCCATGGGGAAGATCGACGAGGCCGCTCGGGCCGCGGGGATCCTCATCCAGGGCGGCGCGGGGCTGACCAGTTACACGCTGCAATCGCTGGTGGAGCTCGCCCAGGGGAACGATGAAGCGGCGGTCGCTGATCTGCAGCGGGCTATCGCATCGGAAGAGCCAGACGAAGTCGCCAGCTCCGTCTGGGCGCGGACGCTGCTTGGCCGGCTGCATTACCGTCGCGGCAGGTTGCGGCTGGCGGCCGACATATATCGGGAAGCGCTCGCCGTCCTTCCGCAGTACCCGCAGGCCCTCATCAATCTGGCGGAGTTGGAGATCCGGCGGGGGCACTACCGGCTGGCTGCCCAGCATCTTTCGGAGGTCGTGACCGTGACCAAGGCATCCCCCAACATCTATGATCACGCAGTGCTCCGCGGACTGGCGCGGCTTGCCGAGCTACAAGGAGACCACAACCGGGCCGCAGCATTGCGGCGCGATGCTGAAACCCGCCTGCGTCAGGATGCCGCGTCGGGGCAGTTCGGGCATCGCCGTGAACTGGCGCGGCTGTTGCTGGAACGCGGCCGCCCGGAGGACATCGGCGAGGCCGTCGCACTGATGGAAGCTGAGGTGCATCTCCGCAGGGACACTGAGACGCTCGATGTCCTGGCCTGGGCGCTGTCCCGCGCGGGGCGACTTGGGGAGGCGCAGCAGGCCATGCAGGAAGCGCTCCATACCGGGGTGCACGATGCGCGGCTGTTCTATCGCGCGGCAACAATCGAGCGCTCGCTAGGTCACGATATGCAGGCGAAACGTTTCCTTGAGCTGATGCGGCAGACCGATCCTACGTTCGATGAGCGCGCCAGGCTGGTCATGGGAGTGGGATCGTGAGGCGAGGCGGCGGGATGGTACTGCGCACCGTCAAGTGCGTGACCGCGTGCGGAGCGCTGCTCCTGGCCTGGAGTCTTGGCACGCCGACGGTGGAGGCCCACTGGGCAGACCAGGCAGTCGCTGAGATCAAGGTCGAGGCCGCGCAGGCGCGCATCACCTTGACCTTTCCCACCAGCCTGGCCATCTTTGCCGATGATGACCATGACGGCCAGTTGTCGGCGCAGGAGGTCCGAAGACATCGGGCAGAACTAGAGACATTCCTGGGCCAGCACATTAGGGTGGCTGATGGCGATGCACGGGGCGCATTGGCCGTGGAACCGGCATCCACAGGCGACGTCACGCCGGGCCCTGGGACTCACAGCACGTTGCTGCTGGTCTACCGTTGGTCCAAACCCATCAAGACGCTGGCCATTCAGTATGAGTTGTTCGTCCCCGGTGTGTCCACCGCGAGCTGCCTGGCGACAATAGTCTACGGGGGCCAGGTCCGGACCTTCGTCTTCACCCCCGAGCGCCGCACGCTCACCCTCGCTTCCGGCACGGCGTCCCTGTGGCACCAGGGCATCAGCTTCACGGCACTCGGGATCCGGCACATCCTCACCGGGCACGATCACATGTTGTTTCTGGTTAGTCTGCTGATGCTGGGCGGGGGCCTGCGGAGCCTGCTCAAAACCGTGACCGCCTTCACGGTCGCACACTCTGTGACCCTGTCACTGGCGGCGCTAGGCATCGCCACGCTGCCCCCCAGGTTGGTGGAAAGCGGGATCGCGCTGAGTATCGCCTACGTGGCGGCAGAAAACTTGTGGCGCGGGGCGCATGCGATTCGCACGCGGTGGTTCGTCACCTTCAGCTTTGGCCTGATTCACGGACTCGGATTTGCCACAATTTTGAGACAGCTGGCTATCTCACGGGCAAACCTGGCGCTGTCGCTGGTGAGCTTCAACTTCGGGGTCGAGCTCGGTCAGATTGCGGTGGTGACTGCTGCCTTGCTGAGTCTAGGTGCGCTCGCCACGCTGCCGTGGGAATCCACCATGCGGCGCTGGGTGTCCGCCGCCGCCGCGGCGATCGGGATCGTCTGGTTTATCCAGCGGGCCTTCCTGGTATAGTCTACCTACTGCATCCCGAGCGGGGGTGAGTGCCGGACCGGCCGGATGACCTTCTCCTGCGCGGCCAGCGTGGCCTGGAGAACGGGAGTGCCCGTCCCAACCGAGTGGCCGCGGGGACCCACAGTAATCGCTACCGAGTGATAGCGTGCAAAGTCCGCCCGCACCGGCACGAAAGTCGCGCGATCCGCGTTCGGCGAGAAGGTGGCAACCGTGCGCGCTCCGCTGGCGTCGATCAGCCAGAGCCGGTAGACGAGATCATTCCCAAGCTCAGGCAGACGCACGACGACCAGCGCCCCCCGCTTGCGAACCGGATCGTAGACGAACCGCACGCTGGCGCCCATCCGTCCGGTCAGGGTGGCGACCCTTCCCGACGTGCCGGCCAGGACGCCGAGGACCTGCTCGGCAAGTCCCTGGTCTTCCGGCAGGACGCTGATGTGCTGGTTGAAGGTGACGATGAGCCCTCCCAGGAGAACGATCACTGTGGCGATGGCGACGGGAATGAAGAGCAGCCAGCGGGGCGCGGAGCGGTGCAAACGGCCCCGCCGGGACCCCACTTGCTGCCTGGAAGACGTGCCCTCTGCTGTCATCTAGATGGTCTCCAAGATAGAGATGGCAAGCAGGAAGTGTGCCACGCTGCAGGCCTCTACGTTTTCTATGCCCGATTCTGGCCGTTGACAGTTCTCCTCCGAACAGTGGTAGAGTGGTAGATGAGCGAACGTTTGTTCGTACATGTTACTCGACATGTTACTGGAACGCGTCGCGCTACCCGAAGTGCTGACAAGCCCGGCTATCTTCGCGGGAGATGATACCTGCCTGACCGTGGGGCTGCTGGCGGGGCTGCGGGCGGTGCGGCCTGAGCAGCCCTTGCTGATCGTCGACGGCGCCAACGCATTTGACCCATTTCTGGTCACCGATCTGGCCAGGAAATCTGGGTTGCCGCCCGGTGCACTGCTGGACCAGATCCGCATCTCCCGCGTATTTACCTGTCACCAGCTGGAGGCACTGCTGCGGGAGCGGCTGGGGACCGCGGTGCAGCAGTTCCACGCGCCGGCCGTCTACTTCTCGGGACTGCTGGATCCGCTGCTGAGTGAAGAAGCCCCGGCCGGCGAAGCCGTCCGTATCTTCCGTCTGGTCATCCCGACCTTACAGCGCCTGACCGCGGCCGGTGTGATGACATTGATCGCGTGCCCGCCGCCGCACAGCACCCCTGGCCGGGAACGGTTCTTCCCCGCCCTGTGCGCGGCGGCCGCATGGGTGTTTCAAGTGACGCGGGCAGCGGACCGGGACGCAGTCCAGATCACCTGCACGAAACCACAGGCGGCGACGTGGACGTGGGAGCCGCAAATCGGAATGATCACGGCACGGAGATGGTGGTAAATGGGACGGACAACGCAGACGATGACGCAACTGGTCGCGCAGGAGGAGGCTTATTGGACACCATTCCGTCGCGCGCTGCGTAAAGAAGACCAGATCGTCTTCGATAAGCTGTTTGCCGCCGCACGCCATCACACCGCGCCCGCACACTACGCCTCGCATGCCACGCCATTTGACTCCATCCTGCTGGCGATGATTCTGGAGGCGATGAAAGCGGTGGAGGCACTCCGGGCGCAGGTCGAGGATCTGACACACGGGCCTCGGGCATCGGGCGCCGGGCCCCGGCAACTGCCTGGCAGTACTGAAGTCGGTCCGTAAAGCCAGCAGATGTCCGGAGCCCGGAGCCCGAAGTCCGAAGGCCGGCAGTTACTCGAAGGGTGGCTCTTCGACGTCTACCCGTCGCATGACGGGATGATCATCTGGATGATCGATGATGCCGATCGCCCGCACCGGCTGCGCTATCGGTATGCTCCGACGTTCTATGTGGCCGGCGACCGCAGCGCACTCGAGGTAGGGCGGCAGGGGCTGGCCCGTCTGCGGATTCCGGTGACGTGTGAGCCCACGGCGCGGCGGGAGCTGATGAGCGGCGAGCAGATCCCGGTCGTCGCCGTTGCGGTGCACAATCCGCTGGCCTTTCCTGCCGCCGCGCGCCTGCTGGCCCGCATCCCCGGGCTCACCCTGTACAACTGCGACATCCTGACCACGCGGCTGTTCTTTTACGAGACCGGGCTGTTCCCGCTGGCGCGCTGCGCGCTCGCGTGCGCCGGCGATGAAGCCAGGGAGGTCACACTGGCGTCCCGGCCGGAGGATCTCGAATATGCGCTCCCGCCACTGACCGTCCTCCGACTCTCTCTGGAATCATCGACCGCCAATCCATCCCATGGCCGGCCGGGGCAATTAGCAGCCGGGGTGGACGGGGAGACGGTGGTTCTCGATGGCGACGATCCGGCTGACACCATCCACAGCCTCAACCGGCTGCTCCAGCGCTACGATCCGGATATCGTGCTGACGGAGTGGGGCGACTCCGTCCTCCTGCCCCGGCTGCAGGACCTGGCAGCGCGCACGGGCATTCCGCTCCAACTGAATCGCGATCCTACTCACCGCGCCCGCACGCGGCGATCCCGCTCGTACATGACCTACGGCCAGGTGGTCTACCAGGCCGGCGCGCAGATGCTGCACGGTCGCTGGCACATTGACCTGCGCAACTCCTTTATTTACGCCGAGTCGGAGTTGGGCGGACTGCTGGAGGTGGCGCGGCTGGCGCGCATCCCGGTGCAGGAACTGGCGCGGACGTCGACCGGGACGGCGATCAGTTCCATGCAGCTGCAGCGCGCCGTGCGCGACGGCACCCTCATCCCGTGGCAAAAGAGCGAGCCGGAAGCATTCAAGACGGCCAGCCAGCTGATCGTCACCGATAAAGGCGGGCTGACCTACCAGCCGCTGGTGGGACTGTACGAGCAGGTCGGCGAGCTGGACTTCTCGTCGATGTATCCGACCATGATGGCGAGATTTAACATCTCGCCGGAGACGATCGGCTGCGCGTGCTGTCCGGACTCCCGCGTCCCGGAGATCAACTATACGGTCTGCCGCCGGCGGCGCGGGCTCGTGCCGCAGGTGCTCGACCATCTCCTGGAGCGGCGGCTGTATTACAAGCAGCGCAAGCAGGCCACCACCGGCTCGCAGCGCGCGTCATACGATCAGCGGCAGACAGCACTCAAGTGGTGTTTAGTTACGAGTTTCGGTTATCTCGGGTATAGAAACGCACGCTTCGGCCGCATCGAGGCGCATGAGGCGGTTACCGCATTCGCCCGCGAGATGTTGCTGCGGGCCAAAGAGGTCGCGGAATCGCACGGGTTTCGAATGCTGCACGCCCTGGTGGACTCGATGTGGCTGCAGCGCCCCGGTGCCACGCGCGCCGATTACGACGCGCTGGCGCAGGCCGTCACCGGAGCCACGGGGCTGCCGATCTTTGTGGAAGGGATCTACCGGTGGCTCGCCTTTCTGCCATCTAAGACCCACCGCGGGGTAGGGGTGCCCAACCGGTACATGGGGGTTTTCGAGAACAACGCCACCAAGGTACGAGGCATCGAGGTGCGCCGATCCGACGTTCCCGCGCTGGTGGTGCAGACGCAGGAACGCATGCTGCAGCGGATGTTCCGCTGCCAGACGCTCCAGGACGTGCGGGCCGCGCTGTCGGAACTCCTCGGCATCCTGGAAGAGTCGCTGATCCGGCTGAGATCCAAAGATGTCGAAGCCGCCGAACTGGTCATCACCAACACCCTCTCGCAGGAGGTCGGCGAGTACCGCCACAATACCGTGCAGGCCATCACCGCCCGCACCCTGGACCGGCACGGTGCGCACCTGCACCCCGGCGAGGCGGTACAGTTCATCATCACAAGCGCAGGGGCGAAAGTTCCTGAAGACCGGGTGCGGCCGTACGCGCTGCTGGGTAGTGACTGGCACTACGACCTGGAAGCCTATGCCACACTGCTGCTCCGAGCCGCCGCGACCGTTTTAGAACTGTTCGGCTATTCAGAAGAGCGCCTACGGGAAGAGGTCTGGTCACTACTCGAGCAGCAATGAGATCTCGCGGGCGTTCCGGGCCGACTGTCCCCGGTAATGGTTGTTGAAGAGCAAGAAGATCCGCTCAAGATTTGGCGACAGGCCCCGCACCGTCTGCGCCCAGGGGCGGAGCTCGTCCTGACTGTAGGAGTAATCGTAGACCCGGTTGGTTGGTGCGCGGCGCTCCACCATGGCGGGGTTGCGGCCGTGGAAACGGACGATACTCCACGGCGCCGTGATCTCGACGTCGGGGGGCGGCAGATAGGCCCGCTGCACCATGTCGGGGATCACGTATGCATACCCTTTCTGCCGAAGATAGGAGAAGAACTCCGTACGTGCCGGCTCCTGCAGCCAACTGCGGTGCCGGATCTCCACGGCCACCGGCCACCGCCGCAGGTACGGCTCCCACCGCTCCAGATGCTCAAATAACTCGGGCGTGTAGCCCTGACCCTTGGGAAACTGGAAAAGGACGTGACCCAGCTTGCCCGCCTTGATGAACTCTTCGACGAAAGCCGCGAAGTAATCCCAGCAGGCGATGATGACTTCTTCGGGCAACTGCCCGGCGCCGACCGCTTCCACCGCGCGCAGCGACTCTGGAATCAGGGGCACGATTTCTTTCGGCAGTCGACGGGGGTCGCTGTCGTGACCGGTGAACAGGGCAAAGGCTTTCATGGTGAAGATGAACTGTGGTGGCGTCCATTCGACCCAGTGCGCCGCGCGCTCCGCGGGCTGCAGGACGTGA
>VBAI01000093.1 GCA_005882295.1 Candidatus Segetimicrobium genomatis
GTTGCAGGGTTTAGAGTGCCAGGTCGTGGTGGTGGACAACGGTCCTGATTACAGAGTTGAAGCAATCCGACGGGAGTTTCCGCAGGTGACTGTGATCGCCAACGTTTCTGATACCGGGCTGGCGGGCGGATTCAATTCAGGTTTGCGGCATCTCGGTTTTCCTGACTTCGTTCTTGTCATGCATGGTGACGTGGAATTGACCGCTGGAACCCTGACCAAGATGGTCAGTTACCTCAGAGAGCACCAGTCGACGGCCGGCATCATCGCATCGCTTGTCGATCCGGATGGAACCGTTCAGGCTCAGCGCACGGCCATCGTGGAGCTGGTGCCACGGCGCCCGCGCCGCCCACGACCGATTTCCTTCGTCGGTACTAGCTGCTCACTAGTAAGAGGTGAAGTTTTCTTTGATGTTGGATTGTATGATGAGCGGTTCTCGTGCCATGAGACCCTTGATTGGTCGCTCAGGGCCAAGCGCAAGGGATACAAGTTCGCCTACTTGCCGGAGGCCAGAGTACTTCATCATCGCAGCGGCCGATTACGACAAGACGGGTCGGCTGCCTTCTTCGCCGAACGCTCGGTGGCCAATCTCTGGCTTGTGTACAAACACGCGGGGCGCCAATGGGCAGTTACTCTCTATTGGGTACAGCGGATGCAGGCCAGGTGGCTTGCCCTTCGATGGCGGCATGACAGTGAGGCGCTGCGCCGGATTAGCGAGGCGATGGCCGAGGGGACGGGTCTCTACCGTAGATTCCGTGAAGAAAACCGACGCCCGGAGCTCTTATTGGACGACCCAACCCGCGTGGCTGAGACGGAGGTACGGTAGTCTATTTGTCCAGTTGGTCAGCGAGGGCCGCTCCGCGACGCAGGCTACTCATGAAATGGTGTTGCTTTTCCAAGGCCAAACGATAGGCGGCCGCGTCGGGTGAGTTGTGCTTGCCGACCAGACGGAGATGGGTGAGCTTGCCCAAGAGTTGTGCCGTTTGGATGACGTACGCGAGACGGGCCCACGATCGCCCAAGGAATTTGGCATAGAGGCGGAGATTCGCCTGATAGAGATCCCCTAGAATCCTGTCGCGATTTTGCGCCTGCCCTCGACCGCGGTAGTGAATGACCGGAAGATCGGGCAGAAAGTGAAACACCAGTCCCTGACGGTGCGCTCTTATTGACCAGTCGAGATCTTCATTAAAGAAGTAGTAGTTCTCATCGAAGAGGCCGACCCGACCTTCATCATATGTCGAGCGGCGCCCCAGGTGAAATGTGGTCCCGAAGAATGTAATGGGGAAGACCCGGTCAAACCGCCCCGGCCAGAGGTTGACGCCGAACGACGTGCGGAACTTCTGAGGCGATCCGTCTGGGTTGATGAGGCGTACACTGACACCCGCAATGTGGGGATGACTTTCCAGATAGTCCATCATCGGATCCAGCGTTCCGGGAAGAACTTTGATGTCGCTGTTCATGAGCAACACAAAGTCGGAGTCGGCGCAGGCAAGTAGGCCCTGGTTGAACGCCCGAGCAGGTCCCGTATTGGCAGAGTTCTCAATCAGCCGGACCTGGGGAAAAGCATCACGTATTGCCGTCGCTGTCTCATCGGTAGAGGCATTGTCAACAACGATCATGCGGTATGGCCTGTTGGTTCGATCGGCATCTTCGCAGACCGATTGCAGGCATTGGAGGACGAGGTCGCGAGTGTTGAAGGTCACAATGACAACCGCGAGGTCAAGGCGGTCCATCCCACATCCTCCCGGTGTTTCGAGTTCACCGGAACATTCCGGTCTCCTGTGCCTTGGACAACTTAAGGAGACTGTCAGTGACTGGCACGATGACTAGGCCACTCCTCTGGCTCATCGTGGGGACCACGATTTTCCGCGCCATCGTCGGTGCCACGATCCCCCTCATCGACGACGAGGCGTATTACTGGCTCTGGGCGCATCACCTCGACTGGAGCTATCTCGACCATCCTCCCATGATCGCGTACATCGTGTTCCTAACGACCCGATTCGGTGATGACGCGATCTGGATTCGCCTGGGCGCGCTGGTCCTGGGCGCGGCGACCACCTATGCGCTGTTCCTCTTGGGCCGAGAGTTGTTCAGTGCGCGGACCGGATTCATCGCGGCGGTCCTGTTCCAAATTGTCCCCTTGCTGACCGGCAGCGGTTTGCTGGCCACACCCGACGGCCCATTATTTTTGGCCTGGACCCTCGCTTTACGGTATGTGTGGCAGGCGTTGCATGGCCGGCCTCGGCGATGGGCCGACGCGGGTATCGTTGTTGGCTTAGGCTTGCTCAGTAAGCTCTACATGGTGTTCCTTGCGGCCGGGGTGCTGATCTTTCTGCTCTTCTATGGGCGTCGGTGGTTTAGGCGAGCGGAACCGTACCTCGCGACGGGGATCGCCGCCGTCCTCTTTCTCCCCGTGCTCTACTGGAACGCCACCCATCACTGGGCCATGGTACAGTTTATCGTCAGCGAGCGTCCCGGCGGCACTCCGTATGGGCTCGCCGGCATCGTGGAACTGCTCTCCCAGCAACTCTTGTACACGCTTCTGCTCTTTCCGGCATTCGTGTATGCCGCGTACGCTGCGTGGCGGCGTCGAGCCGATGAGCGCTTTGGATATCTGTTCTGGACCTCGTTCCCTCCCGTGCTGTTCGCGCTCCTCGCGGCGGCCGCTGCCGGGGCCTCTCACGGAAACTGGTTCGGGCCTGGCTACCTCGGCTTCGCCCTTGTGCTCGGAGCCATGTGGAATCGTGGTTTTGCTCTCCTGGCAGCGACAAGTGCGACCATCGTCCTCTACGGATTCATCGTACCATTTGTCCCCGCGCTACCGCCCGCGCCGGGAGCGGAGACGCTCTATGGCTGGAGGGAAGCTGCTGGACGCGCGCAACAGGAGGTCGCTGCATTCGACAGACGCCCCGCGGTGTTCGTGGTCGACCGGTACCAGATCGCCGCCCAGCTAGCGTACTACACGCGGAACACGATCCCCGTGGTCCTCCTACCCTGTCCGCATCCCGAGTCGATCTGGCCCAAGATCCAGCAGTTCGCTGGTGCCGATGGCATCGCAGTCATCGATGCCCGATCAAGACCGCGCGTGAAGTGGTCGCAGTACTTTGCGCAGGTGCAGGAACTGGCTCCTCTGACTGTACAGTTCCACGATCGACCGATACGCGCGTTCCGAATCTTGAGGCTTGAAGGCTTGTCCCCTGAAACAAACTGTGTAAGACTGAGACCCGATGAAGGCGATCATCCCGGCAGCCGGCATCGGCACCCGGCTGCGGCCCCACACTTACACCCAGCCTAAGGCACTCCTGCACGTCGCCGGCAAGTCCATCCTGGCGCACATCATCGATGAACTCGTCGCCGTCGGTGTCGACGAGATCGTGGTCGTCGTGGGCTACCTCGGCGAGCGCATCGAGGCGCAGGTGCGCGAGCAGTACCGGTCGCTTCCCGTTAAGTTTGTCCAGCAAACCGAGCCGCTGGGGAACGGGCATGCGGTCTATGTGGCCCGCGACCACCTGGACGGGGAACCAGCGTTAGTTGTGTTCGGGGATACCATCGTCAAAGGCGATCTCGCCAGTCTGGTGCGCAGCCGGCAGTCGATGGCCGGCGTCACGGAAGTGGAAGATCCGAGGCGGCTAGGCGTGGTGGAGCTGGACGCCGACGGATACGTCCGCCGGATCATTGAGAAACCCAGCGACCCACCCAGCAAGCTCGCCGTGATCGGGGCGTATCTCATTCGCGATACCAGGGCATTTCGCCGGGCACTGGAGAGGATGGTCACGGAAGACCGTCGGATGAAAGGGGAGTACTGGCTGGCGGACGCGATCCAGATGATGATCGATGGCGGGGAGCGGATGAAGACCTTTCGCGTCGACCACTGGTACGATTGCGGGACGGTTGAGGCACTGCTGCAGGCCAACCGAGATCTCCTGAAACTTGCGCCGCCGGCCGTCGCCGCCGGCATCACCTCCACAGTGATCTCACCCTCATACATCAGCCCGTCAGCGGTGCTGGAAGGGTCCGTGGTGGGCCCATACGCGTCCATCGGCGATGGAGTCGGGGTCATCGGCTCCCACGTGAAGGACTCCATCATCAACGCCCACGCCGTCATCGAGAGAGCCCGGCTCGACCAGTCGATCATCGGCGAACGGGCGGTGGTGCGAGGTGCGACAGGGAAACTCAATCTCGGCGATTCGTCGGTGGTCGAAGTCTAGGGCAAGGCGAAGTTCGTCTACCTAGTCTACCTGGTCTGCGGGCGAGGGCATGCACGTGATACTGTGCACACCGGGACAATCGTGAGACACGTGCTCGTAGGATTGCTGGTGCTTCTGGCCGGAACGCTCCCGGCCGCAGCGGCGACAGCGCAACTATCTGTGTCGCGGGGGACTCAGCCCGCGCTGATCGCCATACATTGGGTGCGGCCTGGCGACACGCTGTTGGGTATCGCGTGGCGATACCGGGTAACGGTGGACATGATCAAACGGGCGAACGGCCTGTGGACCGACATCATTCTCCCCGGGCAGCGGCTGGACATTCCCACCCGCGGGTCAGTCGCCGTGCTGGCGCGGCGGTACACGCCGGCGCCACAGCCCATTCCCGTGCCGAGAGTGGCCTTCCAGCGGACGGCCAGGGAGGGCTCTCAGGGCGCCAGGTTGGTTCAGGAGGCCAAGCGCTACCTGGGGGTCCGCTATGTGTGGGGTGGGACCTCCGCCCACGCCCTGGACTGCTCCGGCCTCATCTTCAGGGTGTTCTCCTCCTACGTGCCGTCGCTGGGCCGGCTGCGATCCTACGACTACTTCCGGATGAGCAAAATTGTGGCCCCGGAAACCCTGCTCCCGGGCGATCTGGTGTTCTTCACCACCGACGACCCTGGACCGTCGCACATGGGGATTTTCATTGGTGACGGCAAGTTTATCCACGCGTCCTCGACAGCCGGCGGCGTCACCATTACATCACTGGACGATCCCTTCTACGGGCAACGCTTCCTCGGCGTACGAAGGCTTCTCAACCCCTAACTGCGTCTACTTAGTCTCCTTGGTCTCCTTGGTCTACTTAGTCTGCATGCCGACTGCCTGGTGGCGCCTCATCCCGCCTGTCGTTTAAGCAAGAACGAAATCAGACTGGATAGTTGTTTTGCGCAGCCTGCAGCGAGGGAGTAAAGATGTCGAAATTCGATTTCTGTCAAGTACCCTTGATCGAGAGCTGCGTAGAGATGACTTTGGACTTCTAGGGCGGACGCTTTCGCTATCAACAGAAACTTTGCGAATTCTTTGTCTGACCTGTAAGAGAATCCTTCCGCGATATTTGCCATGACTGAAAGGGCTGCTCGGCGTATCTGGTTCCGCAGTCCGAAGTCCCGAGCAAATTCCCCCTCTTTTGACACTCTATAGATCGCCGCCACAAGTTTGCGGGCGGATTGCCAGGCCGAGATCTCTTCGAATGATCGAAAAGTCATCCACGGCGATTCTCATCTTCCTGCCCGACGGCGGCAATAGCCCAGATGAGTCATTGTTCTGCAGGTAGACCAAGTAGACTAAGTAGACCAAGAAGACCAAGGAGACGTTGTTGACTCTTTCTACTCGGCGGGATAAGATATGCTGGCTTGTCTGGAGAGCGATATCGATGAAGACGTTCTTGCCGAGTGCGGAAAACCGGAAGCGTGGTTGGTTTGTGATCGACGCCGATGGGATCGTGTTGGGGCGGCTGGCGACGCGAGTGGCTTCGCTCTTGCGGGGCAAGCACAAGGTCGAGTTCACGCCGCACATCGACACGGGCGACGGCGTCATCGTGGTCAACGCCGCCAAGGTGCGGCTGACCGGGCGCAAGGCGCAGCGTGACTTCGTCTACCGCCACTCGGGGTATGCCGGCGGGTTTAGAGCCGTCTCCCTCGGGGACATGCTCAAGAACAAGCCAGAGGAGCTCGTCGCCGACGCCGTGCGGGGCATGCTGCCCAAGAATTCGCTTGGCCGGACACTGATCAAACACTTGAGGGTCTACCGCGGGGCGGAGCATCCGCACTTCGCGCAGAAGCCTGAGAAGCTGGAAGTGGGGAGGTAACGGCGTGGCGGTGCAGGCAATCTCCATCGGGACGGGACGGCGCAAAAATGCCGTGGCCCGCGTCCGGCTGGTGCAGGGCAGCGGCAAGATTCTCGTGAACGGGCTGCCGTTTGAGCAGTACTTCCCCCGGCTCCCCCTGCAGACGATAATCAGGCAGCCCTTCAAGACCGCGAACGTAGAGGGGCGGTTCGACGTGCTGGCCTCCGTCGGCGGCGGCGGCATCTCCGGCCAGGCCGGCGCGGTCCGGCACGGCATCGCCCGGGCCCTGGCCCGCAGCGACGAGGCGC
>VBAI01000094.1 GCA_005882295.1 Candidatus Segetimicrobium genomatis
ATCTCTTCACCAATCCCGACTTCGTCTTCAACTGCCCGTATCATTTCCGCGACCGGTACGACGGTGGTGAAGAGTACTTCAAGCCGCGCCCGCTCGAATTCGAGCCCGATCCGTACCGCGGCCTAGCCATGGTGAAGGCGGCCATCATCCCCGACGCTGTCCATGTCACCCTCCCCCTGGACAACCGCCGCTCGCCCGGATTCCGCCGCCTGGAGCCCCACCTGGCCAAGAACATCTTCTACCATTGGATCGGACAGCATGAATCCGGACGGTACTCGAAGGCCCACGCGCACGAGTCCGCAGCAGTGCTGATCTGCATCGCGGGCAAGGGCTACACCTACGCGTGGGCGCGAGAAATCGGCACGCGCCCCTGGGAAACGGGCCAAGCGAAGAAGGTGCTGCGCCAGGACTATGAACCCGTCGGCATGGTCAGCGCCGCACCAATGGGCGGTCAGCACTTCCATCAGCATTTTGGTGTGGGGCGGGATGCGCTGCGGCTGATGGCCTGGTTCGGACCATTCGGCCGGGGCACCGGGCGCGAACCCGGGCGGCCAGGGGAAGAGGTCCTCGACAAGAACGCCATGGACCTGGAGGAAGGCGGAAACTCGATCCCTTACTGGAACGAGGACCCGCATATCCGGCAGGAATACGAGGCGGCGATCCGGCGTGAGGGCGTCGAGCTCCGGATGGACGAGGAATTCTATGCCGTCCCCAAAGGAGCGCGCCGTGGGTGAGGGTGGCGTGATTCTCATTGCGCTGTACGGCGCCCTGCTCGGCGCGCGTCACGCGCTGGAGCCGGACCATCTCGCCGCCGTCTCGACCATGGCCGCGCACGGGAGATCACGGGCAGATGTTCTCCGCGTATCCGCGGCCTGGGGTGCGGGACACGCTTCGCTCATCGCCATCGTCGGAATTCTCCTCACGCTGTTCCGCTGGGAGATTCCCCCATACCTGTCCGGGCGCGCGGACGCACTGGTTGGACTAGCCTTGGTTATCGTCGGCGCCTGGACGCTAGCCGGAGTGCGCCTGGACCGTTTGCATGTGCATCCCCACGTTCATGGGGCGCATCCCCCGCACGTGCACTTTCACGCCCACTCCCACGGGACGGAACACGACGTGCACTCCCAGGCGCCCGAGTGGCTGCGCAGACCCGCGGTGGCTTATGCCGTCGGGACGCTGCACGGCGTGGCGGGAAGCGGAGCAGCAGCGGCCCTGGCGGTCCTCGTGGCACCCTCGCAGGCCGCCGCCGTCGTCTACCTCTTATCCTTTGGTCTGGGGAGCCTTCTGGGCATGGTGGCGGTCGGCGCCCTCGCCTTCTGGCCCATCATCCGGGCGTCGTCACGGGCGTTCTCGGCCAGGCGGCTCATCAAAGGCCTGGCCGGAATGACGAGTGTCATTATCGGGTTGCTCCTCGCCGCGAACCGGCTGTGAGCCTGCCCGCCACATAACGGCAGGAGGCTGTCCGGGTCCGCATGAACGATTCTGTAACGGAGTATTACAACCATGATCAGTAAGATGGTGCTGACCGAGCGCGACCGCGCTATCCGCGAACAGGTCGCCGTGGCCTCACGCGTACTGGGAGTCGAGGATCTCGGCGACTTCGTGCTGGGCCATGTCTCAGTGCGGGACCCAGATGGCCGCGGCGTCTGGATGAAAGCCACGGGCTGGGGTTTCGAAGAAATCTCCCCGGACCGCGTGCAGCTCCTGGGGTGGGAAGGTCAGATCCTGGCGGGTGAAGGCCGCCGCCATGTGGAGTATCCCATCCATACGGAGATCATCCGAGCGCGGCGAGACGTCAACAGCGTCGTTCACGCCCACGCGCCGCACGCCGTGGCCTTCGCCTCCCTCCAGGTTCCCCTGCGTCCCATCTCACACGAGGGGGGCCTCTTCGTCCCACCCGACATCGCCCGCTTCACCAAGACCGGCGATCTGATCCTGACCCGCGAGCTGGGGGAGGCGCTTGCCCAGACGCTGGGCGGGCGCAACGCCGCGCTGATGGTCCACCACGGTATCGCCACGGCGGGCGAGACCGTCGAGGCAGCGGTGGTCGCCGCAATCCTGCTCGAACACGCCTGCCGCAAACAACTGCTGGCCATGGCCGCCGGCGAGATCCGGACCTGGTCGAGCGATGAAGAAGCCCTGTCCAAACGCAGCCGCGTGTATTCGCCCGAGCTCATCTACACGTATCTCGTCAGGAAGGCTCAGACGTCACACCGTGGTGGTGCGGTCTAAATGGATTCCCGCTACGACGCAGGGATGAAGGTGCGCACGGAGGTGCTCGGGGCGGAACACGTCGCCCGCGCCCGAGCTCAGCAGACTGATCTCGATGCCGATTTCCAGCGGTTCATCACCGAAACGGCGTGGGGATCCGTGTGGACGCGCCCGAACCTGGACCGGCGCACCCGGAGCCTGGTCACGATTGGCATCCTGGCGGCGCTGGGGCGCGAAGAACTGGCCCTGCACCTGCGCGCCAGCCGTAACATCGGCGTCGATCCGAAAGAGATTGTCGAGGTGCTGTTCCACGTCGCCATCTACGCCGGCATTCCCGCGGCGAACGCAGCGTTTGCGATGGCCAAGACCCATCTGGGCGGAAAGGGCAAACCATAATGGACGGTCCCGGACGCGACCCATCGACGTTCCCACCGTATCTGTACGAGGCGTACCGTGCCACGACGCGCCGCGCTCCGAAACAGCCACTCATCCCGCTGCCGCATACCTTGTCCGAGATCACCGGCCCGGGACCGGCACTCAGCGGCGCCCTGCACCAGACGGTGCAGGGCGCCGCGAGTGCAGAAGACAGCGACTTGACGACGAACATGGGGACAGGCACCGAGGCGATGGGAGAGCGGATCATCGTCACCGGCCGCGTGCTCGACGAGGGCGGGACGCCGCTGCCCAACACGCTCATTGAGATCTGGCAGGCCAACGCCGCCGGCCGGTACCGGCACCGCGTGGATCAACACCACGCGCCGCTGGATCCCAACTTCCTCGGCTACGGCCGCTGCCTCACGAACAAGGACGGCGTGTATCGCCTCATCACGATTCGCCCGGGCGCCTATCCCTGGCAGAATCATCCCAATGCATGGCGACCGGCTCACATTCATTTCTCACTCTTCGGCTCATCGTGGGTCTCGCGGCTGGTGACGCAGATGTATTTCCCCGGCGATCCGCTGCAGCCGCTCGATCCCATCTTCAACTCCGTGCCCGCGGCAGCCCGTGCCCGTCTTATCGCCCAGTATGCCCACGACGTCACGCAAGACGGGTATGCGCTGGGGTTCCGCTTCGACATCGTGCTCCATGGCCCGAACGCCACGCCGTTTGAGCCCTACGAGACCGCGCAGCGCGCAACGCGATGACCCGGCGCGATCTCACGCCCCCGCAGACCGTCGGCCCTTTTTTTCATGGCGGGCTGCTTCCCGAGGCCATGAACGTGCTGGTCACTGGGGAGACAGCGGGCGAACGCATCCGGATCGAAGGATGCGTGTACGATGGGGACGGCGCGCCAGTGTCCGACGCCCTGGTTGAAATCTGGCAGGCCAACGCGGCCGGTCGCTACCGGCATCCCGCCGATCGACGCTCTGCTCCGCTCGACCCGGCGTTCACGGGCTTCGGCCGCGCAGGAACGGACGAGCGCGGGTTCTACTGGCTGGAAACGATCAAGCCCGGTCGAGTTCCGTTCGACGCCACGCGAACCCAGGCGCCGCACCTCAACGTGTTCGTCTTCGCCCGCGGCCTGCTCGACCATCTGCGGACCCGCCTGTACTTCGACGACGAACGGACCAATACCGACGACCCGGTGCTGCGCGTGGTCCCGCAGCCGCGCCGGCCAACGCTCCTGGCCAAGCACCAGACGGCGGGGGGTCGGGTCATCTACCGGTACGACGTCGTCCTGCAGGGCGACGGAGAAACCGTCTTCTTCACCCTGTAGCCTGTGCCGCGCTTTCTTGCACTTGCGGACGCAATCGCCGAGTACGTGCACGACGGCGACACCGTGGCCATGGAAGGGTTCACGCACCTGATTCCCTTTGCTGCCGGCCACGAGGTCATCCGCCAGCGCCGTCGCAACCTCACGCTGGTCCGCATGACGCCCGACCTGATCTACGATCAGCTCATCGGCATGGGCTGCGCGCGCAAGCTCATTTTCTCGTGGGGCGGCAATCCCGGGGTGGGCTCCCTGCACCGGCTGCGCGACGCCGTGGAGAACGGCTGGCCGCAGCCGCTGGAGCTGGAAGAGCATAGCCATGCCGGTATGGCACACGCGTACGCTGCTGGCGCCGCGGGCCTGCCGCTGGCAATTCTGCGGGGATACGTGGGTACCGATCTGTCCAAGGTAAATCCCAACATCCGCTTTATCGACGATCCTTTTACCGGCGAGCGCCTGGCCGCCATCCCGTCGCTGCGGCCCGACGTCTCGATTGTGCATGCGCAGCGGGCCGACCGGGCCGGCAACGTGCTCCTCGAAGGGATCGTGGGGGTGCAGAAAGAGGCGGTGCTCGCGGCGGCACGCGCGGTCGTGACGGTGGAAGAGGTGGTCGACGACCTGCGCGTGGCCAGTCCCAACTCTGTCGTGCTCCCCCACTGGACGGTCGGCGCGATCGTCGAAGCGCCGGGCGGCGCGCGGCCGTCCTACGCGCACGGCTATTACCGCAGAGACAACAACTTCTACACGCAATGGGACGCCATCTCCCGGGAGCGTGAGACGTTTCTGGGGTGGATGAAGGAAAACGTGCTGAAGACCACGGCGCCGCGAGTGGCCCGTGGATAGTTCCGTCATCGCGAGCCCCGAAGGGGCGTGGCGATCTCCGCCCATTCTGTCATCGCGAGCGGAGCGAAGCGATCTTCTCTATGATGGAGATTGCCACGGCGCTTCGCGCCTCGCAATGACAACGTGGAGGAACGCGTGGACTACACTTCCTCCGAAATGATGATGATCGCGTCCGCGCGGGCGCTGAAGGACGACGACGTGTGCTTTGTGGGCATCGGCATGCCCTCAGCCGCTTGCAATCTGGCCCGGCTGACCCATGCTCCCAACATCACACTCATCTACGAGTCCGGGACGATCGGGACAAAACCATACGTCTTGCCGCTGTCCATCGGTGATCCCGAACTGTGCGAGACGGCGGTCACGACCGTGCCTGTCCCGGAGATGTTCGCCTACTGGCTGCAAGGCGGACGGATCACGATCGGGTTCCTCGCCGCCGCGCAGATTGACCGGTTCGCCAACATCAACACCACGGTGATCGGCGATTACGCGAAGCCGAAAGTGCGCCTTCCAGGCGGCGGCGGCGCTCCGG
>VBAI01000095.1 GCA_005882295.1 Candidatus Segetimicrobium genomatis
TGGAGACCACCGGCGGAGAGCGGGCATCAAGACCGCAGGCCCCAGCCTTGTCGTGACCGATCTGTGTCTGATGCGGCCGCATCCGGAAACGAAAGAGTTGATAGTGACCTCAGTGCACCAGGGCGTCAGGCGTGAGGAAATTACCAAACGCACCGGATGGCCGGTGAAGTTCGCCGGCGATCTCGGTGAAACACCTCCGCCTACGCCTGGGGAGCTGTCGGTGCTGCGCGATCTGTTGAGCCGGTCAGGACAGAGCAGCGTGGGTCCATCATGACAGATCTCGGCGAGACGATGTTCGCCTCCCCGGAGATGGCGGCTATCTTCTCCGGCCGGACGACGGTCCAGCGCATGCTGGACGTCGAGGCGGCGCTGGCACGCGCGGAGGTCCGGGCAGGCATGATTCCACAGGCTGCGGCCGCTGCCATCGGGGCGAAGTGCCGGGTCGAGCTGTTTAACCTCGAGGCGCTTTTCCGCGACGCGGCTGAGGCCGGATCACCTGCGATCCCTCTCGTCCGCATGCTGACCGAGCTCGTCGACGACGATGCCCGTAAGGCCGTTCATCTTGGCGTCACCAGCCAGGACATCATCG
>VBAI01000160.1:0-18255 GCA_005882295.1 Candidatus Segetimicrobium genomatis
AAGGGATGATGCCTCAGACCCGGGAGCACCTCGACATCCTGCGGTTCTTACCGGTACACGCCGGCATCGTTGTCCTCAACAAGATCGACCTGGTCGAGGACCCGTCTTGGCTTAGCCTCGTCAAAGACGATGTGAAGGCACTCGTCGCCGGCACGTTCCTGCAGCACGCTCCAGTCGTTGCGCTTTCGGCAAAGACAGGGCAGGGGATCCCCGAACTGGCAAAAGTGATGGACCAGATGCTGGACCAGATTCCCGCACGCCATGTGGACGCACCCGTGCGCCTACCGATTGACCGCGTGTTTACCATGGCGGGGTTTGGCACCATTGTGACGGGCACGCTGTGGAGCGGCCGGATCGCTGTGGGTGACACGTTGGAGGTGTTGCCTCAGGGGGCGCAGGTCCGGGTCAGGGGGGTACAGACGCACGGCCAGACGGTGGCGGCAGGAATCGCGGGGTCACGGGTGGCAACCAACCTCGCCGGCGTTGAGAAGAAAGCGATCGAGCGTGGAAATGTCCTGTGTGCGCCGGGCGCGTTCAAACCGACCGATCTCATGGACATCCGGATCCGCCTGCTGGCCGATGCTCCCGCCCTCTCGCACCTCGCACGCGTCCGCCTGTATCTCGGATCCGACGAGGCTATCGGACGCCTGAGCCTGTTGGACCGGCCCCGACTTGAGGCTGGACAGGCCGCCGTGGCCCAGGTGAGATTAGAGAAGTCCGTCGTCGCGGCGACAGGTGACCCGTTTGTCATCCGCCGCTACTCACCGATGGTCACGCTGGGCGGAGGCGAAGTCATCAGCGCGCATCCCCCGCGGCGCAGGCGGGGTGCAGCCAGCGTTACTGCGATCGAGCAGGCGTCCGGAGTAGGGATCCGCGATCAGGTGGAAACTGCCGTTCAGGAGACCGGCACATCGGGAGGGACTGTGGAGGACCTGATGGGACAGTTGTCGCTCAGCCGGGACCAGGTCGACGCCACTCTCCCCGAACTTGTTGATGGGGGTCAGTTACTGGTCATCCGCGGGCGGCTGTTTCATCGCCACGCGGCCGGAACAGTCGCCGACGCGATCCTGCGCGAAGTCGAAGCCTATCACGCGAGCGAGCCGTGGCGGGTCGGCATGCCGAAGGAGGACCTCAAAACAAAGGCGTTCGGTGCGGGCGACAACCGTCTGTATGCTCACCTGATGGCCGAACTCGTCTCCTCCGGCAAGGTGGAGGAAACCGGCGATTTCATCCGCCGCTCAGGCTTCACCCCAACGATAGATCCGAAAGCGGCAGGAGCCCGGGAGCGCATCCTCCAGACGCTGCTGCAGGGCCGGTTTGCCCCACCGGGGCTGGACGAAATCACGAAGAGAGCAGGAGACGGGGCGGCATTCGAGCGCATCTTCCGCGCGCTCCGCGACGAAGGCCTGGTGGTGGAAGTCGCAGGTGGAGTCTTCTTCCACCGCGACGTGCTCGAGGACATCAAGCGCATCGTCGCCGAAGAAATTTCCAGACAGGGCAACATCACGGTTGCTGCCCTGCGGGATCGGCTCGGCACCAGCCGCAAGTATGCGTTGACCGTCCTGGAGTACTTCGATAGCATCAAGCTGACGAGGCGGATCGGGGATACTCGAGTCTTGATCAATCGTCCGGCGCCAGTGAAGAAGGAAACGTAGGGAACCGTTTTCGCGCCCTCATCGTTCCCTGGTTCCCTCGTTCCCTTGTTCCCTGTCGTGATGCGGAGGGCATAGGGGGCTGGTGCCCCTTCCGGTCCTCAAAACCGGCGGGAGGCCAGTCGGTCTCCGGTGCGTTCGATTCGCACAGCCCTCCGCCAAAGTTCACGGCCAGCACGAAGGGCGTGACTTCAGCAGGGCAGAAAGCCATCAATCGGCATGCCCAAGTCGCGGAAAGACGTCACGTCTAATGAGCGCTTTGCAAAGATTGTCAAAGCGCTCAGCGGCCATCCGGACGTCACCCCTCCCTCAGACACCACCCAATCGAGGAAGAAATTCGGTTCATCAGGACTCAAAATCAACGATAAGATCTTCGCGATGATTTCTTCCAAAGGCGAGTTCGTCGTCAAGCTTCCCGAGCAGCGGGTGGATGGGCTCGTTACGTCTGGAAAGGGGAAACGCTTTGACCCGGGTCATGGGCGGCTCATGAAGGAGTGGCTTACTGTCGAAACAACCTCTGAAAAAGTCTGGCTGCAGCTGGCGAAGGAAGCGATGGAGTTTGTGGCCTCAAAAACGTAGAGGGGCGAAGCGCCTAGCCGCCTTTCACGCGGAGTAGCGCGCAGTCCCGGCTGATCGTACCCCGGCTGTGGTTACGTCAGGGCTGCGCCCCATAGATGTTCTGGTCGAGCCCGCCCTGGGAGAGACACGAGTTGCTGATGGACGGTGAGCTGTAGCCTGGGGCGTTGATGTCATTTGGCACGTATGTGCAGGGCTGGTAGACATCAAATCCGTCCTCGTCGTCGTTCACCCCGAACTCCCGTGGATCGCTACCGGAGACGAGATCGCGAGAGTCCGTGAAGACCACGTACGAGCCGCCCGGCACCGCTGAGATGTAAATGTAGTCACCCCAGAAAGGATCGCGGCGCGACCCGTGCGTCTCCCAGTTGTAGTTGCTCGAGAAGGTGCTCACTTTCGTCTCACTCCACGTTGCGCCGCCGTCGGTAGATTGCGCGACGTAAGTATCGACAGCGCCTCCTGAGTTCTTGCCGTCGGCAGTATCGCCGGGCGGAAGGTTCGCTGCATATGCTGTGTCGGCCCGCGAGTCATAGAAGACGACGGTGATCACCCCGTTGGCCGAGGCGATGTCCGGGAAATACTGATGGCCACTGGCGACGGAGTCGAGCGTTGTCGCCGCGGTCGGCCATGTGAGACCATCCGGGGAGTTGCGGGCGTAGATCTTTGCCTGGCCGGCGGTGTTCTCCGCGCTCCAGACGACGTGGACGCCGGTTTCGTCGGCCGCCACCGCGGACAGGCTCGCAAAGCGAGAGTACGTGAGGCCGGTCGCACACGCGAACGGCCCATCACCGCAGTCCCCCCCGCCGAACTGGTCTGAGTCGAACGGCGTGATCGTAGCGACAACCTGGGGCTCGCTCCAGCTGACCCCGCCATCTGTCGATTTCACAAGCCAGACGGCGTCGAACGTGGACGGCTGGTGTGAGATAGTACGGAACGTCAGGTAGACGTCGCCGTCTGTGCCGACGGCCAGGTCGGCGAACTGCTCCTCAAAGAGTCCCGTCGTGACCCGGATCGGGGTGGAGAACGTCTGCCCGTGGTCGGTCGAGCGCGAGAAGAGGATGACGTTGTTCGGCGCGTAACCGCTGTACTTCGCCCACGCGACGTAGACGTATCCGGTCCGCGCGCCGCCCGTCTGGTCAACCGTCAGGTTCACCTTATCCTGGAAGACCCCCGCGAAGTTGGCCGACGGCGTCCCGCGGGCGACGAGCACGGTGCGCACGTAGCGGGCGCCATCCTCGTCGTACGTGGCCACGTACATCGAGCCGTTGATCGGCTGCACCCGGTTAAAGCAGATGAAACCATAGAACAGGCGGCCCTGGGTGTCGAACGCCTGCGTTGGATCACCCGCCGCGCCGCACTGTCCGTGCGCCGGCGACGCGACCCCCGCCGCCGACGTGTCCTTCGGGTAGCCGGGCAGGAGGCTGTCACTCCAGGTGTGGCCCCCGTTGGTCGAGCGGTAGTAACCGGCCCACACGTCACCGTTCACGATCTGGGCGCAATAGTCGTTCGAGCCGGCGATAATGATGTTCGGATGGCGTGGGTTGACGGCAACTGTCGGCTCGTTCTGTGAGCGCCGGCCGGTGCTGCAGGCGGTCACCGTCGCATCCGTCTGACCGTCGTAGCGCAAGTAGCTGCCGGCTGTATTATCCTGCGTCACCTGTGTGTCAGATCCCGAACTCGACACGACGGGAACGGTACCAAGCAGAGGGGATGCGAGAGCAATAGCGAGCACCAGCACGCACAGTCGGACGCTCATGGAGTCCTCCTTGGTCGGGGTGACCGCAGCCCGCGGTCACCATGGATTTTCTCTACGCGCTTCTCGGCCTCCTCCCCAGGTACTCAAGAGAGCCTTCATCAGCTGCGGGTCTTGCGCAGCCGATGGAGTATATCAGCTACCTAACGCTTCTTGTAAATAGGAGGGCTGAGACCAATGCGGCCGACCGGAGGAACGGGCGAGTCCATCCGCGTAGGGGTGTGCGGCTTGGGATTCATCGGCCCTGTGCACGTTGAGATCTTGCGGCGTATCCAGCACGTGACAGTGAACGCCGTTTCGTCAACGGAGCCGGGCCGGGCGGAAGTGATCGCGGCGCGATTCGCCATCCCCCGCATTTACACTAACCACGAGGATCTGATCGCCGATCCTGCCATCGACGCCGTCCACATCTGTACGACGAACCAGACTCACGCGCGACTGGCAAAACTGGCAATGGACGCGGGCAAGCACGTCGTGTGTGAAAAGCCACTCGCGACGACCGCAGGCGACGCCAAAGCGCTTGCTGCCTTTGCCGCAGAGCGGGACGGAGTCTTCGCGGTCAACTATCAATACCGCTACTACCCAATGGTCCAGCAGGCTCGCGCCATGATCCGCGATGGCGTTCTCGGTCGGCTGTACCTCCTCCATGGCCATTACCTCCAGGACTGGCTTCTCTACCCCACCGACTATAACTGGAGGGTTGCCGTGGAGCAGGGCGGCGCATCCCGTGCCTTTGGCGATATTGGCACCCACTGGTGCGACCTGGTCGAGCACGTCACTGGACAGCGTCTCGTACGGCTCTCAGCCCTCAGCCGCACCTTCATTCCAGAGAGGGTGGTATCGGCAACTCACACGTTTAGCGCTCGACCGGTGCCACAATCGCCCGCGAAAACCAGCGCCGCTATAGGCGTGCGGACAGAGGACGCGGTCCTGGTTCACTTCGAAACCAGCGCCGGCGCGGTGGGATCGCTCGTCATCTCTCAGCTCAGCGCAGGACACAAGAACGACATCTGCCTTGAAATCGACGGCGCGGACGCGGCCGTGGTCTGGCAGCAGGCCGCGCACGAACAACTCTGGGTTGGAAGGCGCGACAAGCCCAACAGCGTGCTCCACAAGGTGCTCGGGCAGCTGGATCCCGGTGTCCCGCGTTTCGCCCTCTACCCGGCCGGCCACCCGGAAGGGTACGGTGACGCGATGGGCAATCTCTTTCGTCTCGTGTATGAGCGCGTTAGCGAGATCCGCGAGGGGAAGAAAGCCGCAGCGGAGCCGGAATACCCGACATTCGCGGAAGGCGCCCGGATGGTGGCAATCGTCGAAGCCGTCCTGACGAGCGCCCGTCGCGGCGGAGAGTGGGTCGCCATCGCCTAGCACACCCCGGAGTGGGGCATGGCCCTAACAGTGGACCACGAATGACGCCTGCGCGCACGCTTGTAAGTCTATTCCTCTTTGCTCTCGCGGGGCTAGCCGCGGCGGGCCTCGATCACAGCGTTCAGGCCGCGCCGGCAGCAGACCTCATGGGCACTCTGGCGCCCCGTATTGAGGCGCGCCTGCCGCAATGGGTAGCCGCCTGGAAAGCCGTCAGCCCTGGGTTCGAGTTGCGCAGTCTTCGACTGTCCACGTTCAAAGCCGTCGAGGAGATCTGGGCGGCAGATTCCTATGACCCCAGCGGACCGTTCGAGGACCTGCGCCGGAAGCTCTACGTCGCCTCGCCGGACGGGAGGCGGGCCATCAACCCCTTTGCGTCGATCTTCTTTGAGACGAGATTCAGTGGGATTGTCGCGGGGTTTACCGATGAGAAGGTCGTGCGGTTGATCGACCTCACGGCGAATCGCACGATGTGGCTGGGCCAATGTGATGCCAGCTGTGGCTTCCATGATGCGGCCTGGCTGGCCAACGAAAGCGCGGTGGTCGCGGGGTATGCCCTGGACTACGACGATCCGAACTGTCCGGCCAGCCGCACGTGCCGGTCGATGCCGCAGATCCTGATGTACGATTTCGCGCGCCGCAGCGTGATGATCTTCCAGGGACCCGGCGTGCCCGCAGGGCCACGCCACGACTACACCGTGAGTCGGGTACGCGAGAAACTGCCTCAGGTGACGGTCTACTACTAGACCGAGGCCCCTGACACGAGGGGAGTGAGCCGTTCAATCTGGCGGTTCAGGGCCTGCAGGACGGCTTTGGCCACGGCCCGCTGGGGATCACCGCCCACCATGGCTGAACCCATCAGCGACAGCTCCTGCCCAGCTAGTCCAGCCGTGACCGAAACCAGCACGACAGGATCCGGATCGTCAATGACGCTGACTCCACCCAGCGCGAGCTGCAACTCCGCGCCGACAAACCCCACGAACATCCGGACCGCATTGACCGTGGCTTGGGCAATAGCATAATGCCAGCTCCCTTCCTCGGGGCGGCTGCTCGCCAGGCCCACGTGCTCGAGACCGGCATTTCGTAGCTGCACGCGTGCGCGGGTCCGAGAAGGAGCGATCTCACAGGTCACTTCCTCAAGCTTCAACCGGTGGCCCATCAGAGAATCCTTTCACAACCCTCCGTAGTGTCAATTTAGAGCACTTTCCATGCCAGATTCATGAAGAATCCTTCAGCCTAAGTTTTCCCATTTCAGCCCCTCGCGGAAATACGAAGGCCGGAGCGCACGGCTCCGGCCGCAGCAGAGATGGATAAGGCCCCGGCAATGTTGGAGTTAGTGAATCACAGAGAGCAGCGCCGCGTTCGCCGTCAGCAATCGGAGTCCGACCATGAACGCCGCGATGCTCACAACCCACCCCAGCAGGATAAGCTGCAACCGGCGATCCAGATCGTTGAACCGCGTCTGCATGACTTCGAACTCCTCGTATCGCATCTCCGTGCCTCCCGTCCGGCAACCGCGACCGGCGCCCGCATCTACCCCTTAAAAGAGCAACCTGGATGCCAGGGGCGAAAAAGTTGCCCGGGAGTCGCCGGGAGCGAGCACGATCTGGGAAAGGGAAGTTTGGAGGAAGTTTGTGGGAAGTTCTAAGCGAGCAGGGCGGCCTGGATCTGATTCCGCCCCATCCGCTTGGCCGCATATAGGGCGCCGTCGGCTTTGCGGACCAGCTCCTCATAGTCCACGCCATCAGACGGGCACGAGGCAATCCCTATGCTCACCGTCAGCCTTCCGAACGGCTGGATGCTGCCGCCGCGGAACGGGTATTCTTCGACCAGTACCCGGAGGCGCTCCATCGCCTGGACTGCCTCGTCTTTGGGTGTGTTGACCATGATCAGGCCGAACTCTTCCCCGCCGTACCGCGCGAGCACATCGCTCACCCGCAGATGACCGCGCAGGAGTGCAGCAAGCTCACGCAGGAGGGCGTCGCCTGCCAGGTGACCCAGGGTGTCGTTGTAGTTCTTGAAGAAATCCAGGTCGATCATACCGAGCGAGCAGTTCCCTCCGTACCGGCCGATGCGCTGGACTTCGGCGCGCAGGATCTCCTCGAAATGCCGCCGGTTGTACAACCCGGTCAGCGGATCAGTAATAGCCAGCTCCGCCAGCTTGGCCCGCAGCGCCTTACGCTCGTCACGCTCCCGGCGCAGCCGCTCCACCACCACACCGGTGAAAACGTTAATGAACATGAACATTGTCGCAACGGAGGACTCGAAGGGCATCCAGAGCGGATACCCCTGCCGCACCAGCAGCGCGATCGCACCCAGGTAGGACATAGCCATCAGCGCGCTCATCGCAAACAATCCGGCAAACCCCACCAGGCCCGCAAGCAGAATTGGAGCGCCGAACCAGGCCATGAGCAAGATCATTCGCATCGTCGGCGCGAGGTAGATATACAGCGCGAGCACGGCGGTGGCCCCAACCATGGGGACGTAGATGAAGTGCGGATCCCACCGGGCCACCCGGTTATCCCAGCGCAGGTGTACCACCAGCCACATCGTACCCTGGACGAGGATGGTTGCTCCCAGCGCCCACAGGCACCCGGCGAGGGATACGGTGCGGAAGCCAACGTAGTTGAGGAGGCATGCAACGACCAGCGCCGCAACAAGCCCGGCGCTGCCCATGAGGATGCCTCGCTCCTTAATTTGTCGCTTGTCGACTGATCCCATCTGTCCCCCTCAGATGGGGAAGATAGCAAGATCCGTTCCATTTCGTTTCGCCTGGTGCGACTAGGCCCTCCTGCAGCGGGCCGCACATTCCAGTCGCGTCGCGCTTTACTTTTTCCAGCGAGGAGACGATCCCGAGCCTCCCGAACCAGTACCTGTGCTCCACGATCTGACCCCCATGATGCAGCAATATCACCAGCTGAAGGCCCGCTACCCCGGCATGCTTCTGATGTTCCGGCTAGGCGACTTCTACGAATTATTTTATGACGATGCTCTTATTGCCTCCCGGGAACTGGAGATCACGCTGACCTCCAGAGAGATCGGCAAGGGACAGCGGATCCCAATGTGCGGCGTGCCGTACCACGCCGTGGAGGCCTACCTGGCGCGTCTGGTCGAGCGGGGCCACCGCGTTGCGCTGTGCGATCAGTTGGAGGATCCCAGGAAGGCGAAAGGCCTGGTCCATCGCGACGTGGTGCGGGTCGTGACGCCCGGCACGGCCCTTGAGCAATCCTTACTCCCGCACAACGCCAATAACTACCTGGTTGCTGCGTACCCTCCAGGCAGCGTCTGGGGTGTGGCGGCGGCCGATCTTTCCACTGGTGAGTTTCAGGTCACCGAAATTGGGGGGGAGGACCGCGACAGCCGTCTCACAGAAGAGCTGGCCAGGCTGGCTCCCCGAGAGATCCTGGCCCCTGAAGGAGACGCGGCGCGCCTCAACGAGCTGGCCAATCCCGGGGCCCGGCTTACCACGCTCCCAGATTGGCGATTCGAGCCGGCCGCGGCCCGCCAGCTTCTCCTCACGCACCTGAGGGTGGCCACCCTTGATGGCTTTGGATGCGAGCACCTCCCCGCCGCCGTGGGGGCCGCCGGCGCGCTCTTGCACTACCTCCAGGAGACGCAGCGCAGCCCGCTTGCGCACATCCGGCGCCTGGTGACCTATGCGGCCGACGGCGGGCTGGTCGTCGACGCCAGCACGCGCCGCAACCTTGAACTGCTGCGTAACCTCCGAGACGGCGGGGGTGACGGCACCCTGGTGGCCGTCCTGGACGACACCAGTACCGCCATGGGAGCACGCCGCCTTCGGCAGTGGCTGTCGCAACCGCTGGTCGACCGCGAGCGGATCGAACAGCGCCTGAGCGCCGTCGCGTACCTGGTTGCCTCCGCGCGGATCAGAAGTAGCGGGCGGGCGACGCTGGGAACAATAGCCGACCTGCAGCGCCTGGTCGGCCGGATCGGCCATGGATCGGCCAATGCGCGCGACCTTGTTGCGCTGGCCGGGTCGCTGCGCAAACTCCCAGATCTCATCCGGGCTCTCGACGGTGCGCCAGGCGAGCTGCAGCGCCTGAGGGAGCAGGTCGGCGCGCACGACGACGTGATCGGCCTCATTGATACGGCTATTGTCAGCCAGCCTCCCCTCACCATCCAGGAGGGCGGCGTGATTCGTGATGGCTACAGTACGGAGCTGGATACGCTCCGGCATGCCGCCGCGGACGGCAAGGCCTGGATTGCCAGCCTGGAAGCCGACGAACGGACGCGCACCGGGATCAAATCCCTGAAGGTTGGGTTCAACAAAGTGTTTGGGTACTACATTGAGATCAGTAAGGCCAATCTGGACCGGGCTCCCGCGGACTACATCCGGAAGCAGACACTGGTCGGGGCAGAGCGGTTCGTCACCGAAGCGATGAAGGAACGGGAGGCGGCCATCCTGGGGGCCGAGGAGAGGATCGCCGAGCTCGAGTACGCCCTGTTTGGCGAGATCCGGGACCGCGTCGCGGCCCACGCCACCGCGCTGCTGCGTTCCGCGGATGCTGTTGCCGACATCGACGTCCTGGCCTCCCTGGCGGAGGTCGCCGCCGTGCACGGGTACGTGCAGCCAGAAATCACGGATGCCCCGGTCCTGGACATCCGCGCCGGACGGCACCCGGTGGTCGAACGCATGCTCAGCGGCGAGCGGTACGTGCCCAACGACCTGCACATGTCCGCCGCCGACCGGGCCATGCTGATCGTCACCGGTCCGAACATGGCCGGTAAATCGACCTATCTGCGCCAGGCGGCGCTGATCACGTTGCTGGCGCACATCGGATCGTTCGTTCCCGCCGCCAGCGCCCGCGTAGGGCTTGTGGACCGCATCTTCACCCGAGTCGGCGCCACTGACGATATCGCCACAGGACGCAGCACATTCCTGGTGGAGATGCAGGAGGTCGCCAATATCCTGCACCACGCGACCGGCCGGAGTCTCATTATCCTCGATGAGGTAGGGCGGGGGACCAGCACCTACGACGGCATGAGCCTGGCGTGGGCCGTGGTCGAGTATCTGCACGACCGGATCGGCGCGCGGACCCTGTTTGCCACGCACTACCACGAGCTCACCGAACTGGCCGACGTCCTGCCGCGCGTACACAACGTCAACGTCCTGGTGAAAGAAGAGGGCCAGCACATCGTCTTCCTGCGCACGGTGGCCGACGGCCGGGCGGACCGCAGCTACGGCATCCACGTTGCGCAGCTGGCCGGGCTGCCGGGGGCGGTCATCGACCAGGCCCAGCGCATTCTCAACCGCCTGGAGGCTACGGCTGCCGCGTCGCCAGCCGACGAAGCCTTTCTGCCGCCGATCCCATCTCGGGCCACAGGGGCGACACAGATTCCCTTATCATTGGCGGCGCCGTCTGCGGTCGAAGACGCGCTGCTGGCCATCCCCCTGGAGACGATGACTCCGATGGAAGCCATGGCGGCGCTGCACGAACTCCGCGAACAGTTGCGCACACAACAGACGACCACGCAGGCGACGCCGGTCCCTGGGAAAGTCGTGCGAATGAAGAGGCGCAAACCGGAGAACAAGTAGGCCACAGGTCGACACTATGAATCGCATCAAAGTTCTCGAGCAGGCCATTGCCGACCGCATCGCCGCCGGGGAAGTGGTCGAGCGCCCGGCGTCGGTGGTGAAAGAGTTGGTCGAGAATAGCCTCGATGCCCAGGCGACGCAGATCCTGATCGAGGTGGAGGGCGCCGGCGCCGCACTGATCCGGGTCGGCGACGATGGGTCCGGGATCCACCCCGACGATGTCCGTCTTGCCGTCCAGCGCTTCGCCACCAGCAAGATCGCGACGGCCGGCGATCTGGACGCCATCCAGTCATTCGGCTTCCGCGGAGAAGCCCTCCCCAGCATCGCCGCCGTCTCGGTCATGGAGATTGCTAGTGCCCCGGCCGGGGCACCGGCAGGGCGCCGGCTGCGGATGGAGGGCGGCGAGATCGTGGCTGAGGAGACCATCGGCATGCCCCGAGGTACGGTCGTCACCGTACGCCAGTTGTTCTTCAACACCCCAGCCAGGCGGAAGTTCCTGAAGTCCACGGCTCGCGAGTTTTCCCTGCTCATCGATGCCATCAACCGGCTGGCCCTTGCGCATCCCGCTGTTTCGTTCCGCGTCATCCACGAGGGCGCCGAGGTGTTGCGCTACCCGCCGGGAACAGCGGCGGAGCGTGTCGCGGCCGTGCTGGGCGAGGATGTGTCGAGCCACACCCTGGCATTCTCCGAGGACGCCGGAGGCATGCGCGCCTCTGGATGGCTGGGCCGTCTGGAACTCGCGCGGGGCAACCGCCGCCAGCAGTATTTGTTTGTGAACCGGCGTCCGGTGCACAGCCGACTGCTGACCGGGGCCGTGGAGCGCGCCTACCAGCAACTCCTCCCGGGTGGCCGATACCCGGCGTTTGTAATCTTCCTCGAAGCCCCACCGCAGCGAGTCGACGTCAACGTCCATCCCCGGAAGCTGGAAGTGCGGTTTGATGACGAGCATCAGGTCTTCGGCGCGGTCGAGCGTCTCGTCCACACAGTGCTGCGCAGAGCGCAGCTGATCCGGGCGGTTGAGCCGGTGACCGTGGGGGGAGGTGATTGGTTGACCACGTCGCCGGGAACGCTGGCGCTTGGGGACCTGCCGCCTGCAGTCGAAACCGCACCTCCGGTAGAGGTGGCCGCCTCTGGACGGCTGCCGTCAATGCGGTTGCTGGGCCAGGTGCAAAACACCTACCTGGTGGCGGACAGCGCAGACGGGCTCATCCTCATCGATCAGCACGCTGCGCACGAGCGGGTGCTCTATGAGCGCCTGCTGCGCGCGCGGGGGAGGGGCGCTGCCGACGGGCAGGTGCAGGTCACACCCACGCCGCTTCCCCTGCAGGCGGACGCATTTGCTCTCCTTACCACGCATCAGGCCCTCCTGGCGCAGTTGGGCTTCGACCTCGAGCCATTTGGCGACCGGACCGTGCTGATTCGTGCCGTCCCGCAGATTGCCGTGCGGGCGTCGCCCCAGCGTGTGCTTGCCGACCTGATCGCTGAGCTGGCCGAGGGGGGGAAGGCGACCGCCGCCCAGACGCTGCTGGAACGCCTCACGATCACCACCGCGTGCAAGACGGCGATCAAAGCCGGCGATACGCTCGGCCGCGACCAGATGGCCGCGCTGATGCGCGACCTTGCCCAGACAGAAGATCCCTTCACCTGCTTCCATGGCCGCCCTACCCTAATAACGGTGCCTCTGGCCCAGCTGGAACGCTGGTTCCTCCGACACTAATTCAAACGACACAATCTACACGAGCTACACAATCACCTGCCGAGCCATCCAAAATGGTCCCGGAACGTCTATGCAGGTAATTGCGTAGGTTGTGTAGATTGTGTAGGTTGTGTAGTTTGTGATTGTGCCCGAAGCGCTGCTCGTGATCTGTGGGCCGACGGCCGTGGGCAAGACGGCCGCCGCGATCGCCGTGGCCGAGCGGCTTGGCGGTGAAATCGTCTGCGCCGATTCCCGCACGATCTACCGGGGCATGGATATCGGGACGGCCAAGCCCACTTCCGCGGAGCGGGCCCGCGTCGCACACCACCTGCTGGACATCGCCAACCCGGATCAGGTCGTGACCCTTGCAACCTACGGTGAGCTGGCGATGGCGGCCATCGCTCGGGTCCGGGCGAATGGGCGGGTGCCCATTCTGACCGGCGGGACCGGATTGTATATCCGGGCGGTCGTCGATGGTTTCGCCATCCCGCAGGTGCCTCCCGACCCCCAGCTCCGGACGCGTCTGGAAACGATGGAGCGCGATCGCCCCGGCGCGCTGCACAGCCGGCTGCAGCGGGTCGATCCGACAGCGGCGGGGCGCATCCACCCCCGCAATATACGGCGGTTGATTCGCGCGCTGGAAGTGTACGAACACACCGGCCGGCCCATCAGCGTTCAACAGCAACGCGACCCGATCGGCACGGCGGTGCAGATTGGCCTCTCCATGGACCGCGAGGCGCTGTACCAGCGGATTAATGCCCGCGTGGACGAACAGCTGGCCGCCGGGCTGGTCGGGGAGGTGGAGGGGCTGCTGGCCCGCGGGTACTCACCCATGCTGCCGGCGATGGAGGGGTTGGGGTACAAGGAGATTATCGGGTATTTGCAGGGGACGGCCTCACTCGAGGATGCCACTCGGCGCTTGAAGCAGAACACGCGGCGGTATGCGAAACGGCAATTCACCTGGTTTCGCCGTGACGACCGCATCCGGTGGATTGAGGTGGAGGAGAAGACTCCTGAACAGGTAGCAGCAACGGTCATTCGCATGTTAGAGTCAAAGCAGTAATCCGGTGCCTGGTCCCGAAGTTGGGGGTGCTTGATGCAGGTCGCACGACGTCTGGAGCAAATCGGCGCGTATCTGTTTGCCGACCTTGATCGGAAGCAGGCGGAGTTAACGGCCAAAGGGGTCGATGTCATCAACCTCGGAATCGGGGACCCCGACCTCCCAACGCCGCCGCATATCATTGACGCCCTCATGGAAGGGGCAACCGACCCGCGCAGCCACCGCTATCCGCCGTACCCCGGCACGCAGGAGTTCAAGGAGGCAGCGGCCCGCTGGTGTCAGCGGCGGTTCGGGATCACGCTAAATGCCGGGACGGAAGTGCTTGCGCTGATTGGGTCCAAAGAGGGCCTGGCCCATTTGCCGTGGGCGATTGTGAATCCAGGCGATGTCGTCCTCGTCCCAGACCCCGGATATCCCGTCTACCGGTCATCCACGATCCTGGCGGAGGGGACCCCACATCCCGTGCCGTTGCTGCGCGAACGAGGGTTCCTGCCTGACCTGCAGGGAATTCCAGCAGCCGTGGCACGAAAGGCGAAGATCGTATTCTTGAACTATCCCAACAATCCAACCGGGGCGATCGCCACGCGCGAGTTTCTCGCGGAAGCCGTGGCCTTCGCCCGAACATACGACCTTCTGCTCGCTCATGACAACTCGTACTCAGAAATCGCCTACGATGGCTACCGGCCGCCCAGCATCCTAGAGATCCCCGGCGCAAAGGACGTGGCAATTGAGTTTCACTCGCTGTCCAAGACCTACTGTATGACCGGCTGGCGCGTCGGATTTGTGATCGGCAACGCCGCCGCGGTCGGCGCCCTGGCGAAGATCAAAACCAACGTCGACTCGGGAATCTTCCGCGCCGTGCAACAGGCGGGCATTGCCGCCATGGACGGCCAGCAGCAATTCCTGGCCGAACGCTTGCGCCTCTACCAGGCCCGTCGCGACCGCACCATCCGGGCGCTGCGGTCGCTGGGCTGGCAGGCACCCGACCTACGCGCCACGTTTTACATCTGGCTGCCGGTTCCCGATGGAGCGTCGGGGGCGCAGTTCGCAACGAGGGTACTGGAGCGCACCGGCGTCGTCGTCACGCCCGGGGCCGGGTACGGCGCGCAGGGTGAGAAATACGTGCGGATCTCCCTGACAATTGCCGACGACAGACTGGACGAAGCGCTGCGGCGCCTCACGGGGGCTTTCGGGCGGGCGCCGCGCAACATGGCGGAGGGATCGCGATCGGCACCACCCGCGAGATAGGACAGGGCCCAGACGGCGCCCCACGGGGCACTCCGGATCGCACCCCCGGTCCGGAGCGCGCAATCCTCGTCGGGCTTCTGCGGGCCCGGCCATCCGGAACACGGCACTCCCCCCGGGACAGTCAAGGATCAGACCTGGAGGAACTCTCGCGACTTGCTGAAACTGCCGGGGCGGTCGTTGCTGGGAGAGTTTTGCAGAAGCGGCCCAAACCCGATCCCAGGTCCTTCATCGGCGCCGGCAAGGTCGAAGATCTCAAGGAGGACATCTACGAGCATAGTGCCGACCTGGTGATTCTCGACGGCGAGCTCACCCCGGCCCAACAGCGCAACCTGGAACGGCTGCTGGAAGTGAAAGTCATTGATCGGACGGCCCTGGTGCTGGACATCTTTGCCCGCCGCGCGCATACGAAAGAGGGCCGGTTGCAGGTCGAGCTGGCTCAGATGACCTACCTGTTGCCGAGGCTGACGGGACGAGGCATCTGGTTGTCCCGACTTGGCGGCGGCATCGGGACCCGGGGCCCCGGCGAGACGAAACTGGAAGTTGATCGCCGCCGCATCCGCAGGCGCATCACCGACCTGCGCCGGGAGATCGCCGGGATCAGCCGGCACCGCGCGCTGCAGCGCCAGGCCCGGCGCGAGGCGCAGTTCCCCGTGGTGGCGCTTGTCGGGTACACCAACGCCGGCAAGTCTACGCTGCTCAACGCCCTCACCGATGCCGGCGTGTTCGTCGAAGACAAACTCTTCGCCACGCTCGACCCGACGATCCGCAAGGTCATGCTTCCCAACCAGCGCGCCGTGCTGCTCGTGGACACCGTCGGGTTCATCTCGCGGCTGCCCACACAACTGGTGGTTGCGTTCCGCGCCACGCTGGAAGAAGTCACCGAAGCCGACCTGCTTGTTCACGTCGTCGACGCGAGCCACGCCGCATGGCGTGCGCAGATCGCCGCCGTGAATACGGTGCTGAAAGAGCTCGATGCCGCGGACAAGCCCGTCGTCTACGCGATCAACAAGATCGATCGTCTTCCCACTCCTCGGGCGCGTGACCTTGCTTCGGAGGTGGGGGAGGGGGTGCCGATCTCGGCCCTGCAAAAGGTCGGGCTGATCAACCTGCTCCGTCGCATCGCGCAGCAACTACCTGAGCCACTCGAGCGAGTGAAACTGCTGGTGCCTTATAAGCAGGCCAGGACGGTCTCCGAGATCTTTGGCTGGGGACGGATCATCTCGCAGGAATATGGGGAACAAGGCATTACCGTGGAAGCGGAACTGCCGCACGTGCACGCCGAACGCCTGCGCGCCCTGTACAACGGAGCGGATCTCAAGTAGGGGTCTTGCTTAATGTAGTTTTCGAATCACCGCGACGCCGATGCCCTCGATGGCGACCTCGCGCGCGTAGATCGGTTCGAGAGTGGAGTTTTCGGGCTGGAGCCGGATCCGGTCCTCTTCTTTGAAGAACCGCTTCACCGTGGCCTCATCGTCAATGCGCGCGACCACGATCTCGCCGTTCGCAGCCGTCTGCTGGCGCCGCACCACCAGGAAGTCTCCGTCGTAAATCCCGGCGTTGATCATGCTGTCACCCCTCACATGCAGGATGAAGCATTCTTCCGCGTGCACAAAGTCTAAGGGGAGGGGGAAATAGTCTTCGATGTTCTGCTGGGCAAGAATCGGCTCTCCGGCGGTGACCTGTCCGATGACCGGAACGGCCACCACTTTCTTGGATGGAATCTCGTGTTCGTTGCGGAGTACCTCCAGCGCGCGCGGCTTGCTGGGGTCCCTTCGCAGATAACCCTTCTTACCCAGGGCCGACAGGTGGCTGTGGACCGTGGAACTGCTGGTCAGCCCCAGAGCCTGCCCGATCTCGCGCACCGACGGCGGGTACCCGTGGGCATCCGCGTACCGTTGCACGAAGGTCAGGATCTCGCGCTGGCGTCGGGTCAGACCTCTGCCCATGATTGGAACCCCCACGCAGAACCAGAAGGACTCTGCAAGTTCCCCACAAAGCAGACGGTGACTGGCATTGTATCATAGAAAGAGGAAATTGGCAAACATCTGTTCGTAAAAATGCCATCAAACTGACAGGTTCTTGCGCTCACAAGTTCGCCCCAGGAGGACCGCGATGAGCCGGGAGGTCACGCTGACGCTTCAGGAACTGGTCGTCGATCATGTGCACACGACACTCCACGAGGAAGACTCGCAGTGGCAACCCTCGCTTAGTGAAGCGCTCAACGGCCTGACGGCCGCGCAGGCGGCCTGGAAGCCCGCCCCCGAACGGCATTCGATCTGGCAGATCGTCCGGCATCTGATCCTGTGGAAGCGGGGGGTGCTCAACGCCTGGGACGGTGATCCGCCCGATGGGGCTGAGCTCGAAGCCAACGACTGGAGGGAAGTTGCGGGAAGCGAGGCCGACTGGCAGAAGGATCGCCGAACCCTGCTCGATATCTCCACCCAGTTCCTCACACGAGCGCAGGCGCTCGGTGACGTTGGGCTCTCAAGGCATGTTGTCTGGTACAAAGGCGGTGGGACTCAGCCGCTGGCGATGCGTATCATACGAACGACGACCCACGACATCTACCACTCGGGGCAGATCAGATACCTGAGGGCGCTGCAAGAGGCGGGCTAGGAGAACACCAGAGCGGAAACGATTCGGCAGCAAGCGCCACTGGTGCTTTAGCGCGGGGTCAACGCCCTATGATCCGTGCTGCCAGTGCTATGGTCTCCTCCAAGCTTCGATCAGACTCCTGAACAGCAACCATAATACCCGGTTGATCGTTGCTGGGAAACCGTTCGATGACCGCGAGGTCTGGCGGTGACCAGGGAACTCCTGGCGCCAACAACCGGGCAATTGCGGGCTTTCCTGCGATCGTCAACAGCATGAGTCGATCCAGTGAAGCCTCAAACGGCACCTTCGCTGCCCCTACGAAGTATGCCTTGCCTACCGTGATTGGGTACCCGCTAGGCTCAAAGATGTAGGTTGAAATGCCCAACATCTTTCCGTCTGCGCATTCTAGCGCCTCAGGATTTTCGCCAAAGACCGGGGAGTATAACTCTGAAGCCTTGTAATTCGTGGCCTGCCTGTATGGTTTCGGACAGGGGGGCCGATCCGGCCAAACCATGTGCGTCACCAGGAAGTTTCCCAAGGGCCCATGATAGAGACCCTTTGCCTCGTCTTGGGCCGTGAGCGGAGAGAGTTCGCGCTCTGGAGTCGGCAGCTGCGGTCCGGTCGTTGCTGGCGGGGGGAGGCAATTGAGAGCGCGGCGGGCCTCGGGCTTCGGCTCCGGTGCCACAGGCGGGGCGGGAGCATGGATGATCCGGCTAGCCGCATTGTCCGCTACAAAGATTTCTCCTCGGACAT
>VBAI01000160.1:18460-40515 GCA_005882295.1 Candidatus Segetimicrobium genomatis
CGAGGCGATGGTTGCCCGCATCCGCCACAAAGATCTGCCCAGTTGTGCTCACGAAGACGCCTTCCGGTTGGATGAACTGGTTGACCCCGCTGCCGCTGCTGCCGAATGTGGTCCAACCACCGCCAGCCATATCGTTGATGCGCACAATGCGGTTATTGCCCGTGTCCGCCACAAGGATCTGGCCGGCGGAGTTCACCGAGATACCCGTCAACCCTTTGAACTGGCCAACCCCGTCGCCGCGGGTGCCGAACGTCGTCCAGCCGCTCCCGGTCATGCCGTTGAGGCGCACGAGGCGATAGATATCTGTCACGAAGATTTGACCGGCGGGGGTTACGAAGATGCCGTAAGGAAAGGTAAACTGGTTCACTCCAGTCCCGCGGCTGCCAAACGCGGTCCACCCGGTCCCGACCATGTCGTTAACGAGCACGACCCGGGAGTTCCTAGCATCCGCCACAAAGATCTGCCCGGCAGGGTTCACGAGAATGCCTGTGGGTCCAGCAAACTGATTGACGCCATTACCCGGGGTGCCGAACGTGTCCCAGTCTGTTCCGGTTGCACTTCCCGTATAGCCTGAGTGTGCCGCGATCGCAACGCACGTAATCACGGCCAACAAGACGGCCAGTCGGGGGAGAAACTCGTTCCTGGGCATGGCAAGGGAAATCTTGTCAGGCTAGACTCGGCGCGTCTAGCGGGTGAATCCACTAATTCAACCAAACTGGGCGGCTTGGCAACTACTTCCGATAATGTCTGTTATGTTAACTTGAGGCCCGCGCCGACCGCGGCTAGAGCGCTTCCACTTCGGTGATGGGGTACATGCGCTCGGCCTTCGCGGGTTTTTCGATCAGCACCGTGACCGTCCCGTAGTCGTCCAGGACCCGCACGACGGTCCCCTCGGCCTGCCCCTCCTCTGCGGCGATCCGGACACGGGTTCCCGGCGCCAGCGCGCGACCACGGCGGTCGGCCGCACGGGCGCGAATTCGCGCATTCATATTCATTCCGCCGGCGGTTTGAACCGTTCGATCGGATTATGGCAGTCTCGACAGTAGTAGATCGCCCGGCACAGCGTCGGACCAAAGGGGTTCTCCAGAACCGTGTTCGTGGATCCGCAGAACGGACAGGTCACAGCGGCTGTGGACCGGGACGATGGCACACTCAGGCCGTACTCGCGCAGGCGGGCCCGGCCCCGCTCGGTCATCCGCGCCATGGTCCAGGGTTCCGAAAACGACAGCTCGACCTGGACCTCTTCCACCCCGGGAAGGTTGCGGAGTTTTGCCCGGATCTCTTCACGCATCACTTCGATCGCAGGACAGGCGCTGTAGGTGGGGGTCATGCGTACGCGGACGTGGCCGCCGGTCACCCGAACCTCGTCGATCAGCCCAAGGTCCATCACGGTCAGCGGCAGCTCCGGATCGACAACCGACGCCAGCGCTTCCCAGATCTGGTCCTCCAACGTTCGAGTCGTCGGCATGCCCGCGTGGGGTGTCCTAGTTCGCGTTTCCGCGTTCCCGCGTTCCCCCGTTCCCCCGTTCCCGTTTCTCTTTACCATTTGGCCTGCGGGTCCGAACGCCAGACGGAGGTCATCTCATCGAGCAAGACGCGCAGATCATCGCTGTGTCGACCGGAGCGACCCCCCGTCCCTTCCCCGCCATTTGCGGCCGGAAGCCTGAGGCCGACACTCTCCAACACGGCGGCAACGCTCTGCCGCCACCGGGCCAGCTGTTCTGACGGGGCGACTGGGACAACACCCGCACCCAACTCCTCTTGGCCGGCTACCGGCTCGAATACCCCCAGGGCTTCCGGCCAGGCGCGGTCCAGAGCCTGCTGCATCCTCGCCCGGCTTGCCTCAGTCGCCGACGCCAGCCGGCGCAGCCACTGTTCTCCGAACATGAGGTGGTACCTTTCTTCGCGCCGGACGGTCGACGCCAGATCGGCCACCGGCCGCAGCTCCCCCGCAGCGAGCGCGTTCAGCCGCTCCTGGTCCGCCCGGTCGTAGAGGAACAGCCGCACCATCGAATACCCCCAATCACCGTTGGGGCGCTCAGCGAAGACGGCGTTGCGGAATTCCGCTGGGGGTCGTCCAAACGCGATGTGGTCGGGATCGTTGCCAGTCAGATCGCTGACACGCTCGTAGAACAGCCGGGCGTGACCAATCTCCTCTTGCGCGATCGACGACAGGGCGACATCGGACTCGATGTCGGGCGCGAACCCGGTCCACTCCGAGTGACGGTGGCCGATGATGAGTTCGTCATCGGCCACGGCGATCAGATACGCGGCCAGCGCACTCTGGTTCATTTCCGTCTGGGGCGGGTGATCCGTTGCTGTTCGCGATAGGAACCGCCGAAGCGGTAGCTCTTATCGGTGACGTGCTCAAAGAGCGCGGCATCGTCGTAGGGGGTGGCCGCAATCGTACTGTAGGGGACGACCCACAGGTTCACGCAGGGATCGCGCCGCGTGAATTGCTCCTTGGCCAGCACCAGTGCCATCTCGGCGTCGGTGGCGTGCACATCTCCCACGTGTACGTGCGGGTCGTTCCTGGTGTCCTGCCGGAAGACGGCGAAGAGGCGCGCGGCGTCGGCGTCGGATTTCCCCAACAGCTCCGCGAGGCGGGGCATGTCCCCTCCCCTATCCTGCGTCTCGCGGCAGCGGCATGCGGTCGTACATCAGGAGCGAATAGTCCAGATTTTGGGCGGGCACCCCGAGCTGGCGCAGCATCGCCATCGCCTGCGCGCGGTGGTGAATCTCGTGGAAGAAGAGCTGGGCGGCAACACCCCCGGTCGAGGTGCGGACCTTGAACGGCGGTTCATCGGCGGACCGCGCCACGTACTCCACAGGTCGGGCCCAGTCTGTGATCTCCCGCAGCATCCGCCGCGTGTCCTCAGCCTGCTCCTTCCAGGCCCGTTCCAGCGGCGGGAAATCCGTCTTATAGAATCGCGAAAAGGGACGGTCGTCCCAGGGCGGGACCTCGTCTCCCCGCATGCGGCGGATGTAAGTCCATTCCGCCAGCGGAATCTCTACCACGGTATCGCGCACCGTCTTGAGCCCAAATGGAAATTCTTGGGTGTATTGGGCCGGCGTGAGCTGCCGGACGCAGTCGAGGAGTTTCGCCCGCGCCTTCACCAGGTACTCATACAGATGCACCGGGTCGAACCCGGTCCGTCCGTCTCTCATGCTGCCATCCCCCAGGCGTCGAGCGCCTCGCGGACCCACTGGTGGCGCTGCCAGTACTCGTTGCGCAGGGCCAGGCGGGCCGCAGATTTCGGTCCCTCACCGCGAATCACCCGCTTGAACTCCTCCCAGTCGGGCTCGCTGTAGTCGTACCGTTGCTCAGCCTCGTTCCAACGCAGCTGCGGGTCGGGCACCTGCAGGCCGTAATCGGTGATCAGCGGCACAAACTGCCGCAGGAACTGCTGTCGCAGTTCGTCGTTTGTCTTGACCTTGATGCGCCAGCGCATCATCGTTTGCAGATGTGGTGAGGCCTGGTCCCGCGGCCCGAAGAAGTGCATGATCGGCTGCCACCAGCGGTTGATCGCGTCCTGCAGCATCGCCCGCTGCGGACCGGTGCCTTCCGCCAGAGTGCGGTGCACGTCGATGCCCAGGCGGATGTGGAAATCCTCCTCGTAGCAGATGCGCTTCAAGACGCGCGCGTACGGCGCGTAACTACTGGACCGCAGGGCGCCCTGGGTCTGCATCGCCGCCCCGTCCACGAACACTTGAATGACCGCCACGTCGGCCCAGGTCGGAACCGGATAATGAAACACATTGTGGAACTTGCTGCGTCCGGCCAGCAGCTCTTCGATCATCTGCGGACGCGGCTTTCCCAAGTCTTCGGCCACCCGGTAGAGCAGTTGGGCGTGACCGACCTCATCCTGCACCTTGGCGACCAATGCCATCTTCCGGCGCAGCGTGGGGGCGCGGGGAATCCATTCCCGCTCCGGGAGCGCCCCCATCAGCTCCGAGTTGGCATGCATCTGGATCAGGCGCAAGCACTCGGCGCGGTATTGCTGCGGCATCCATTCGCCCGCTTCGATGCGCTCTCCACTGGCCACAATGGCTTCAAAGTTGGCAAGCTTGTCGGGATCGTCGGGCGGCGTGGCGGGGACGGCTGTCATCATCTAAATTGTATCGTCGCCGTTTGCGCACCGTCAAGGAGCTCGCCAGGAGCCGTTCTCCGCACCGCGGAACCTCACTCATGAGGTGACGCGCATGGATCTCTCGTCCGCATCGATCGCGCTCCGCCTGCTGGTGGTGTTCGCGCTGGTCGCGGCCAACGGGTTGTTCGTGGCGGCAGAGTTCTCCATCGTCAAGGCCCGCCGCACCCGGATTGCCCAGCTGGTGCGCCAGGGACGCCGCGGGGCGCGGCTGGTCCAACGGGCCACGGAGAATCCCGAGCCGTTTGTCGCCGCCACGCAGCTGGGCATCACGATGGCCAGCCTTGGCCTGGGGTGGATCGGGGAGCCGTTTGTCGCCACGCTGGTAGGGCCGCTGCTCGCCGGGATTCCCACCGGCTGGCAGCCGGCAGCGCACCAGACCCTTTCCGCGGCGCTGGCGTTTGGCCTGATCACCAGCCTGCACATCATCTTCGGTGAACTGGTGCCCAAAAGCGTTGCCCTGTGGAGCGCCGAGCCCGCCGCCCTGGTCACGGTGCCGCCGACCGCAGCCTTCGCCCGTGTGTTTAAACCATTCATCTGGCTGCTCAACACCGTGGCCAATAGATCGCTGCGCATCTTTGGGCTGCGGGCGCCCCACGGGAGGCACGTCGCCTACCAGCGCGACGAGCTGGTGATGCTGGTCGGCGAGGCCCGCCGCGCAGGTACCGTCGAACGCGAGGAGGAGTCGCTGGTCCGGCGCGTCTTCCGCCTGACGGACCGGGTGGTGGGCGAGGTGATGGTGCACCGCACGGCCATCGCCGCCGTGCCGGCTACCGCGACCGTCCGCGACGCGGTGGCGGCGATCCGGCAGCGCGGGTTCACCCGGTTGCCGGTGATCGGCGAAGATCGCGACCACATTGTCGGCGCGGTCCACGCCAAGGACCTGCTCATCCAGCTTGCGGACGGCCGCGACGATGCCCCCATCACGGGCGTGGTGCGGCCCGTCTTCTACGTCCCGGAGACCAAACCGGTGGTGGACCTCTTGGAGGAGATGCGGCACGGCCGCTCCCAGATGGCAGTCGTGCTCGAAGAGTACGGCAGCACCGCGGGCATCGTGACCATCGAGGATTTGCTCGAGGAGATCGTCGGTGAGATCCCCGGCGAATATCGGCCACAACCGCAGCTCGTCGATCTTACGCAACCAGACCGCATCCTCGTCGATGCCTCGATTGACCTGGCTACCCTGCACGACCTCACGGGCATTGCGCTGGCCGGCGAACAAGCCAACACGCTGGGCGGTTTCATCTTTCACCACCTGGGAAGAATCCCTGAACCCGGCGCCCGCTTTTCACAGGGGGATCTGACGTTTGCCGTCGAGACCGTGATCGGCCGACGCATCGGCCGCGTCGAAATCAGACGACGGCCCGCGCAATGAGACGCTCAAACCTACACAACCTACACAAGCTACACAATCACAGGCGGAACTTCGTCAATGCGCCGGTGCAGGTGATTGTGTAGGTTGTGTAAGTTGTGTAGATCGTGTAGATTGTGTAGTTTAGCGGGCGATGTCGAGCACGACCGCCGCGGCCAGCGATGCGGCCTGCGCCAGCAACTGCGGATCAATTCGCGAGGAGACGTCTTGCGGGGTGTGATAGGCGTTGTCATCACCGGTGTGAATAAACACGACCGGGATCCCCGCCTTTTCAAACGACTCGTGGTCGCTGCTGCCAAAACTCATCCGTTGCACATGGATACCCAGCCGGCCGGCCGCTTGTTCTGCGATGCCGAGTAGTTCACCCCGTCCGGCCGAATTGGACACCAGCAACTGTGCCCCGTGGCCAACCATATCGAGGTTGACCATCCCCCGCACGGAGAGCGTCCGCGTCGCCACATAGTAGCCGGAACCCACCAGTCCCAACTCCTCCGCGCCGAAGGCCACGAAGTGAATTGACCGGGCGGTCGGCACCTCTGCCAGCAGGCGGGCCACCTCCAGCACGGTCGCGACACCTGACGCGTTGTCATTGGCCCCCGGGCTGAGCGGAACGCTGTCCAGGTGGGCGCCGACCACCACGACCTCCGCCGGTGCGGTCGTGCCTGGTTTGATCCCGATCACGTTGACCGAGGTGCGCTGCTCCGTCACGGTCCGGACGACCAGGCGCACCCGTACCGGCCCAGCGGCGAGCCACGCCCCCAGGCGCAGCCCCTCGTCATACGGGACCATCACCACCGGGATCCGTGATGGCTCCAGCAGAGTCCCGGTCTGCGCCGGGCCAAGCTGATTATTAATAATGATGATGGCCGAGGCGCCCGCTGCCGCCGCAAAGGACGCCTTCTGCGCAAAACGGATCTGTCCCCGTTGGGCGAGCGCAACCTTGCCGTCGAGCCGTTTCCCCCGCAGGTCTTCCTCCCGCCCCAGGCCCACATCGGCGAGCTCTGCCTCCACGCCGTCCTTCGGCGTCGGTGTTGAGTACAACATCGTCGCTGGATGCAGCGACACCTCGAGCGGGGTCAGCATCATCAGTTCCGGCGGCTCGGTCTCGTCGAAGAACTGAAACGGGAACGTTTGCGTCTCTACTCGATAGCCCAGCCGTTGAAATTGCTCCGTCACGTACTCTGTCGCATGCACAAACGCCGGAGATCCGGCGGGCCGCGACCCGATCTGCTGGCTGAGCGCGGTCACGTGCGCGAACGCGGCGGGGCCGGAGGCTGCTGGGGGCGACTGCGCGCCCGCCGACACCGCCAGCACGGCGGCGAGGAGCACTGCCCTCAGTCCCAGCGCAGTGCTGCGCGACAGGAAGCGGCCGGACACCCGGCTAGGCCGGGCCACGCTGAGTTTGCTCCAGGACGTGGTTCATGGCCTTCATCGTTGCCTTGACCACGGCCTCATGCGGATCCGCCGTGTACAGCGCGGACCCGAGGATGTGGTGTGATTCGTTCGATGGGGAACCCATCACCAGCAAGATATGCACCGCTTCGCCGGCATCGAGCGGTGTGCGCGCAATCTCCTCGACCGCCACGTCCCACGGTGCCGGCAACCAGTGACGCACGGCGCGCATTGTGGCATCGACCAGCAGCCGCAGCCCGCCGGACCCCAACACCGACCCCTGCGCCTGGCCGGTGACGCGACGACCGTCGAGCTCGAGCTCAACTGTCGCCGTCCCCTGCCCGTCCTCAATGCCGAGATCGATCCGGCGGATGGCGACGCGGTCCCCTGCGGGTTCGACGCGCACGGTGGTGGGCATTTGCGAGCTGTGCAGAATCCGTGACTTTGTGCGTTTGGCCATGGTGGACGCGCGGCTGGCCATGGTGATGAGATCATCCACGGTGGCATCGTAGTGAATGTCATGGCGCTCGATGCTGCGCTTGCCGCCGGCGATCCCGATCGCCGCGCTGACTGCCCCCGGCGGGGCCCCCGGCACATCGGTCGCCACGATAGCCTGCCGGAGTTGCAGGGCCAGGGCGGTGGCGGTCTCCATCGTGCGCGTGGTGACGATCGCGAACTCGTCGCCAGCGTACCGGCAAATCACGTCACTGTTGCCGTCGATAGCCTCCCGCAACAATCGCGCCACCGCGGTGATCACCCGGTCGCCGACGACGTGACCATAGAGCTTGTTCACCATCCCGAAGTCATCGAGATCAATGAACAGCACGGAGACCTCGCGCCCCTCCTTCAGGAGATCCGCGGCCTCCTGACGCAGGGTCCCGGACCACGGCAGATCGGTCATCGGATCGGTCAGCCGGCCGAGTTCTTCGAGGAGATCTCCACGGGTGACGATTCCGACAAGGACGCCGTGGTCCACCACGGGCAGCCGTCCGATCCGCCGGCTGTCCATCAGCGCATACGCATCGGTGATGCGCTCCGTCGGCGCCACGGTCAGCACATCCCGGATCATCACCTCGCGCACCGGCCGGTACGGCGGCTGGCCCACCAGATCTTTGAGCGTGACCATCCCGACAATGGCCCCACCCTCTAGCACGGGCAACCCACCGATGCCGTGGTCGGTCAGGCGACGCACGACGGCCGTGACCGTTTCTCGCGGGGCGGCAGTGAGTAGCGACGTGGCCATGAATTCTGCGACCGTCTTCATCGTGTGTCCGTCGCCCGCCCTGCCGCTTCTGCCTGGATCGCCGCGAACCCCTCGGCGAGCCGGCGATGGGTCGCCTGCAGGTGCTCGGGAATCACCTTGACATCCCCAAGCACCGGCATGAAGTTCGTGTCGCCCACCCACCTCGGCACTACGTGAACGTGCAGGTGATCGTCGATACCGGCGCCGGCGGCCCGACCCAGGTTCATGCCGATATTGTACCCTTCGGGACGCAACACGCGCTCTTGCACCCGCACGCAATAGTCGGTGTAGCGGAGCAGTTCGGCCAGCTCCTGGTCATCGAGGCCGTCCAGCCGGCTGCGATGGCGGTTGGGCACGATCATCACGTGTCCTGTATTGTACGGAAACCGGTTCATGATGACAAAACACTGCTGGCCGCGCGCCACGACCAGGGAGCGACGCTCGTCCGGTTCGGCCAGAGCCGCGCAGAAGATGCAGCCACTGGACTTTTCGGCCTGGATGTACTCCAGGCGCCAGGGGGCCCAGATCTGCTTCATCGACCGGAGTGCCCCGCAGGGGCCTTTTGCCCGCGCCGGGCCAGATGCCTCAGCGCCTCGCGGGCGGCGGCCTGCTCGGCCTGCTTCTTGCTGGACCCCCTGCCCTCGCCCAGGATGCGGCCGCTGGCTTCGACCGTCGCCACGAAGATCCTGGCATGGTCCGGACCTTCCTGGCTGCTGATCCGGTACCTGGGAATGCGGCGTTCCCGCTCCTGCAGCAGTTCCTGCAACGTACTCTTGTAGTCCTCACTCGGCAGCTCGAGTTCGTCGAACGCATCCTGCAGCAACCGCGTGGCCACGGCGTGGACCACGCCGAAGCCGGAGTCGACATAGATCGCGCCGAGGACCGCCTCCAGCACATCGGCCAGCAACGCCGGCCGGTGCCGCCCGCCGGCCTTTTCCTCCCCCTTGCCGAGCAGAATGTAGCGTCCCAGGTCCAGGGACTGGGCGATGCGCACCAGCCAGGGTTCGCTGACGATCCGGGCCCGGAGTTTGGCCAGTTCGCCCTCCGGCGCATCCGCATAACGATGGTACAGGTGGTCGCATACCACCAGGCTCAAGACCGCGTCGCCGAGCAGTTCCAGGCGCTCGTAGCTCTCGCGGCGGCCGCCCCCCCCATGGCCGTAGGATCCGTGCTGCAAGGCGAGGTTGAGTAGCCGGCGGTCGCGCAACCGCACGTCGAGCTTGCCTTCCAGCTCGGTCAGCTGTGTTTCTCGGTCGGGATCGATCGTGGGAAGCGCGGGAACCGCGGGGTCAGCGTCGGTCATACCGCCGGACAATCAGCGTGGCGTTGTGGCCCCCGAAGCCGAAGGCATTGGACATCGCGGCGTCGAGCGTCGCAGGGCGCGGCGCGTTGGGCACATAGTCCAGATCGCACTCTGGGTCGGGGAACTCGTAATTGATGGTCGGGGGCATCATCTGGTGCTGCAGCGCCAGGCAACATGCGACCAGTTCCACCGCGCCGGCCGCCCCAAACAGGTGCGCGGTCATGGACTTCGTCGAGCTGACTGCCACCTTGGTGGCCTGGGCCCCAAACACCCGTTTGATCGCCAGCGTCTCGGTGCGGTCGTTGTAGGGGGTGCTGGTGCCGTGGGCGTTGATGTACTGCACCTCAGCGGGCTCCATCGCGGCATCACGCAGCGCATTCGCCATGCTGCGACTGGCCCCGTCCGCCTCGGGGTCCGGCTGCGTGATATGGTACGCGTCGCCGCTCATCCCGTAGCCTACCAGCTCCCCGTAGATGAAGGCCTCACGCCGCAGCGCATGCTCGAGTTCCTCGAGGAGCACGATGCCGGCCCCCTCCCCCATCACAAATCCGTCTCGCTTGGCGTCAAAGGGCCTGGACGCTTTGGTGGGTTCGTCGTTGCGCGTGGACATCGCTTTCATCGAACAAAAACCCGCGACGCTCAACGGCGTGATCGCCGCCTCCGTGCCACCCGCCAGCATCGCGGTGGCCTCGCCGCGCTGAATGATCCGCGCCGCGTCCCCGATCGCGTTCCCCCCGGTCGCACACGCCGTGACCAGAGCCAAGTTAGGCCCCTTCGCCCCCGTGAGAATCGAGACAATACCGGCTGCCGTGTTGACGATGATCATGGGGACAAAGAACGGGCTGACCCGGCTCGGGCCCCGCTCCAGGAGGATGGTGTGCTGGCTCTCCCAGGTTTCCGCGCCGCCGATCCCGGATCCGATCAGGATACCGACCTGCCCGGCATTCTGGGGGGTGATGGTGAAGCGGGCATCATCCAGGGCCAGCCGCGTTGCGCCGTAGGCGAACTGCACAAAGCGGTCGTTGCGGCGGACGTCTTTCTTTTCCAGGAACGCCGCGGGGTCGAAGTCGCGCACTTCGGCCGCGATCTTGGTGTCGAATCCGGAGGCGTCGAAGCGGGTGATCAATCCTACACCGCTCCGCCCCTCCATTAGGCTCGCCCAGAAACGCTCTTTGCCGATGCCGATCGGAGTGATCACCCCGACCCCGGTCACGACGACGCGGCGCCGGGTCATCATCGGCGCCTGGCGAGCCCGGCCTGGTCCTCCGCTGCTACTCAGTGGCGTGCTCACCCATGTGGGCCTCGATATACTTCACCGCCTCGCCCACCGTGGCAATCTTTTCGGCATCCTCGTCCGGGATCTCGACGCCAAATTCTTCCTCCAGAGCCATGACGAGTTCGACCACGTCGAGCGAATCGGCCCCGAGATCGTCCACAAACGAGGACTCAGGGGAGACTTCATCGACTGCGACCCCGAGCTGTTCTACAACGATGTTCTTGACGCGTTCGAAGACGGATGCCATCGAGCCTCCCACCCCCGTGCCAGTCTACCGCACCGTCGATATCATACCCCAGCTCACCCAAAAAATTCGCCAGAGCGAATCTTTTGGGGAGCCCGAGCCACGTCAGCGCATGACTAACCCGCCGTCCACATTCAAGACCTGTCCGGTGATGTACGATGCGTCGTCAGAGGCGAGGAAGACCACCGCGGCGGCTACCTCCTCAGGTTTCCCTGCCCGCCCCAACGGAACCTGCTCCAGGAGGACCTTCACCTGGTCCGGTGTGAGGCGGTCGGTCATCCCGGCTTCGATGTAGCCTGGTGCCACCGCGTTCACGGTGATCCCGCGCGAGGCAACCTCGCGCGCCACCGCCTTGGTCAGCCCTATCATGCCGGCCTTGGCCGCCACGTAGTTGGCCTGACCGGGATTGCCGATCTCCGCCACAATCGACGCAATGTTGATGATCCGGCCGCCGTGCCGGCGCACGAACTCGCGGAGGACCGCCCTGGTGCAATAGAAGGCGCTGCTGAGATTCGCGTCAAGCACAGCCTGCCAGTCCTCGTCTTTCATACGCAGGATCAGCGTGTCTCGAATCATGCCGGCGTTGTTGACCAGGATGTCGATCCGCCCGAAGGCGTCCAGGGCGGCCGCGACCAACTGGGGGGCCCCCGCAGGAACCGCCAGGTCTGCCTGCAGGCATCTGGCCACCCCACCGCGCTCACTGATGGCGCCGGCCACGGCTTCGGCGGCATCGCGGTGGGTGCCGTAATGGACGACGATCTTCGCACCCTCGGCTGCCAGCGTGGTCGAGATGGCGCGGCCCATCGCCCCCGAACCGCCGGTCACAATCGCGACTCGGCCGTCAAGCGTCCCCATGGTCCGCTCCGCGCGATTCCGCCGTCTCCCAGCAATCCTCTCTAGGCCACATCGCTGGGAGACACCTCCAAGGCCGCACACGCCTCGTGCAGCGACTCCGGATCCTGCACATGGACCATCCGCGCCGCCGGCACAGTCTTGCGGATCAATCCCGACAGCGTCGTACCCGGCCCAACCTCCACAAACGTGGTCATGCCGGCGTCCCGCATCGCTCGGACGGATTCATCCCACCGCACCGGGCTGGCGACCTGCTCCACCAGTACCCGCCGGATATCGCCTGGCTCGCGGACGGGCTGCGCGGTCACGTTGCTGACCACAGGAATCGTCGCCGGGACGATGGGAATGCCACTCAGCGCCTCGGCCAGCCGCGTCGCCGCCGGACGCATGAGACTGGTGTGGAACGGAGCACTGACCGGCAGCGGAACGGCCCGCTTCGCGCCGGCCTCGCGGGCGAGTCTCATCCCCTCGTGCACCGCGTCTTCATCCCCCGCGATCACGATCTGCCCGGGGCTGTTGAAGTTAGATGGCTCCACGATGCCATGCGTCGCGGCCGCACGGCAGATGCCGCGGACGGCCTGGGCATCGAGGCCCAGGATCGCGGCCATGGCCGTCCGCCGGCCCGCGGCGGCCTCCTGCATGAACTCGCCGCGGCGGCGCACGACGACGAGGGCATCCTCGTAGCGGATCGCCCCCGCGCACACCAGCGCCGTGTACTCGCCCAGGCTGAGACCGGCAGCCATCTGCGGAGCAACCCCGCGCGCCTGCAACACGGTCAGGCAGGCCATGCTGGTGGCCAGGATCGCGGGCTGGGTAATGTCGGTCCGGCGCAGTTCCTCATCAGATCCCTCCCAGCACAGCCGCGACAGCGGGAATCCGAGGACCTCATCCGCGCGACGGAAGGCGTCGCGGGCCGGCGCGAATGCCGCGGCCAACTGCTTGCCCATCCCGGCGTACTGCGCACCCTGGCCAGGGAAGACGAATGCGACGCTCATGTCCCGGATTCTAGGCCCTGGATCCTGGATCTGTGGTTGTCGGCATCGTCCAGCGCATCGCGCAGGATCCCCAGGTCAACCCGCCCCCGAACGCAACGAGGACCGCCAGATCTCCCTCTTTGAGGCGGCCGGTCCGCACCGCCTCGTACAGCGCCACCGGGACCGATGCGGAAGACGTGTTGCCGTAGCGCTCGACGTTGATGAAAAACTTTTCCCGAGGCTGCCCTAACCGTTCCGCCGCCGCGTCGATAATGCGAATATTCGCCTGATGCGGGATGAACCAGTCGACGTCTTCGATGGCCACGTGAGCGCGCTGCACCGCCTCTTCAATCGCCTTGGGAATACAGCGCACCGCAAACTTGTACACCTCGCGGCCATTCATCTGCATGAAGTGGAGATTCTGCTCAACGGAGTCGTAGCTCGCCGGGATGCGCGACCCGCCGGCAGGCACCGCGATGAGCGATCCACCCGAGCCGTCCGCCCCCAGATAGAATGAGAGGAACCCCCGGCCTTGCTCACAGGGTCGCAGGACCGCTGCGCCGGCCGAATCCCCAAAGAGCACGCAGGTATTGCGGTCCTTCCAGTTGACGAACTTCGACAGGACCTCCGCGCCTACGACCAGCACAGTATTCGCCAGCCCGCCTGCGATGTACCCATGCGCGACCGCCGCCGCATACACCCAGCTGCTGCAGGCCGCCGACACGTCGAAGGCACCGGCGTTGCGGGCGCCCAAGCGATCCTGCACGATGCAGGCGGTCGCGGGAAAGAGCATGTCAGGGGTGGCCGTGCCGACGATGATCAGGTCGATCTGCTCGGGACTCACCCCGGCGTCTGCGAGGGCCTCCTGTGCGGCATGGAAGGCCAGATCTGAACTGGCCTCCTCCGGCGCTGCGATGCGGCGTTCCCGGATCCCCGTCCGGCTGACGATCCATTCGTCGGTGGTCTCCACAATCTTCTCCAACTCGTGGTTCGTCATGACACGGCGGGGAACATAGCGGCCCATGCCGGTGATCGTTGAACCTCGCATCACGTCTCCTTGTCGTTCGACGGTTAGGGGCGGTTGGCCGACGGGTCGGGCGCCGGATTCAGAACGGTACTCGCGGGCGCCCCGGCGTTGAGGGCGGCTTCGCTCCATCGCGGCATCTGCGCCCGGATCTCGTCTACGAATCCGTGGCGCACCGCTTCCACCGCCACCCGGATCGCATTCCTGATGGCGCGCGCATTGCTGCTCCCGTGGGCAATGACGCAGACCCCCTCCAGCCCGAGCAGCGGCGCCCCGCCGTATTCCCGGTAATCGATCCGCCGGTACATGCGGCGGATCTTTCCTGCCAGCGGGGCGAGATACAGCAGGGCCAGCCGGCCACGCAGCCCGCGTAACTCCGCCTTCACGATGTCGCGGATCGCCAGCGCCAGCCCCTCGCCGAACTTGAGGACGACGTTGCCGACGAACCCGTCGCAGACCACGACGTCAGCGACACCGCTGAAGACGTCGCGCGATTCCACGTTGCCGATGAAATCCAGACCCGAATCGCGCAGTAACGCGGTCGTGCGGAGTGTGAGGTCTGATCCTTTCCCCTCCTCCGCGCCGTTACTGAGGATTCCGATGTGCGGTGTGTGAATCTCCAGCACCTGGCGCGCATACACGGTGCCCATGATGGCGAATTGCAACAGGTGGTGGGGCCGGCAGTCGACGTTGGCCCCAACGTCCAGCAGCACCACTGGGTGCGAGGCCACTGTCGACAGCACCGCCGCGATGGCGGGCCGGTCCACCCCGGGAATGCGACCCAGCCGCAACAGCGCGGCTCCCATCGCGGCCCCGGTATGGCCGGCACTGACGGCGGCATCCGCGCGGCGGTCGCGCACCAATTCCATCGCCACGACGATGGACGACCGTTTTTTGCGGCGTACTGCCATCGCCGGAGATTCGTGCATCTCGATCACCTCCGGCGCATCGACGACAGAGAGTCCGGAGGGTACCGGCCGGTGGCGCGCCAGTTCTCGTTCCACGCGGGCCTGTGGCCCTACCAGCACGACCTCCGCCCCAAGGTCGCGCACCGCCGTGACCGCCCCCGCGACGACAACGTCTGGGGCGTGATCCCCGCCCATGGCGTCGACTGCGATCCTCACTACACCACCTGCCGGAGTTGAACAGTTGGAGAGGTGGAAAGTTGAAAAGTTGGAGAACCACCTGCGGCACTCCATCGCAGGAATGCGTGACTCTCCAACTCTTCAACGCTCCAACTCTTCAACTGTTACTATTTCTCCTCTGCCGCTTCGATCTTCATGACGTCGCGGCCCGCGTAGGTTCCGCAGGTCGGGCAGACGCGGTGGGCCCTCATCGGAGAGTGGCACTTCGGACAGTTCACCAATGTGGCCCCCCGGAGTTTCCAATGCGCGCGGCGCGTGGCCCCGCTCATCTTCGAGCGGCGGTGCTTCTGGATACCCATAACCATACCTCCCCTTATCATAGCTACCACGGGCGCCATGGGACCCGGGTACCAAGCGTGCATCAAGGAGGTTACCGGTTGCCCGGTCCCCTGGTACCTTGGTCGCTTGGTTGCCAGTTACGCAGCGGCGCCAGGCGTGGATCCACGGCATCCCGCCGGCAGCCGCACTCCCGTTCGTTCAGGTTCTCCCCACAGACCGGGCACAGCCCGCGGCACTCCGGACGGCAGACCGGCACCATGGGCAACGCCAGCAGCAAGTGTTGCCGCGCTACTTCGGTCACGTCAAGCACGAGATCGGGACCGAGCGGGACCACAAAGTCCTCGGGGCCCAGCGCGCCCCTGCCGCCAGTGGGGGCGCCGCCAATCTGGAACTCCTCGTCGACTGAAATCGCCAAGGTCTGCCGGAATCCTCCCAGGCACCTGCCGCAGACCATCGGCGCGGTGGTGGTCAACCGGCCGCGCAAATAGAGTGTCCCGGAGGTTCGGCCGGCCTCAACCTCCCCCGTCACCGGAGCATCGAACGTGACATCCCCGGTTCGGCTGTCCACAGTCTCCTCGAAGGTGGCGCGCAGCACCTGGCCGATTTCCAGCTCGGCGACATCAATACGCACGCCGACACCCCTCGAAATCCAGACTCTTCAGTATAGGCTTAGCTCGAGTCGCCTTTCAACAAGTGCTTGCCCGAAAACTTCTTCCGGAGGCGCTCCTCGACCGCTTGCGGCACGAGTCCCGTCACGGCCCCACCCAGCCTGGCGACTTCCCGGATCAGGGTAGAGCTGAGAAAGTAATACGCCGGCGCGGTCATGAAGAAGACGGTGTCCAGGTTCGGCGCGAGCCGCTGGTTCATCGACGCCTGCTTCAGTTCGTATTCAAAATCCACCACCGCGCGAAGCCCCTTCACCAGGACGACCGCTCCCCTCTTCTGCGCAAAGGCGACCGTGAGCCCGTTGAACGCGTCGACCTGAATGTTGCGCAGGTGCGCGGTGGCGGCCCGCAGCATATCCACACGCTCCGGCACCGCAAAGAGCCCTTCCTTTTCGGAGTTGTCGGCCACGGCCACCACGACGGTGTCAAACACCCTCGCTGCCCTGGTGACGACATCCAGGTGCCCATTATGCACCGGGTCGAAGCTGCCGGGATAGACCGCCACGGTCATAACGTTTCGCCTCCCGCCTGCTCGAAATACCACACCATCGTCTCGCCGTACCGGGCCTCCCGGCGGCAGGCCAGCACGCCGGTCTCCGACGGCCGGTCACGCCAGTGCCCCTCGGCCGCCACCACGCCGCCCGGCGCCAGAATCCCCGAGGCACCAATGCCCCGCAGGGTGGCGGCGACGAGCCCCCGTCCATAGGGGGGATCCAAGAAAATGATGTCAAACACCCGGCCCGCCAGCCCCAGATCGCGCACTGCCGCCAACGCATCCCGCTTCCACACCTCGGCGCGATCCATTAACTGCTCATCGGCCAAGTGGTGCCGCAGCCCCGTCGCCAGTTTCGCGTTCTGCTCGACGAAGACCGCATGCGCTGCGCCCCGGCGCAGAGCCTCCATCCCCAGGGCTCCCGACCCCGCAAAGAGATCCAGGACGCGCGCGCCGCTCGTCCGCGCCCCCAGGCTGTTAAACATAGCGTCGCGCACCCGCGCCAGGGTTGGGCGGAATTCGTCGCGGCGTCGCCGGGGCGCGGCCCGATCCGTGACACGCATCACAGGTCAGCCGACGGCCAGCGTGGTTTCCTGAGCGAACCGCCGGCGCACCTCCCGCGCAAGCGCAGCGTGCTCACGTTGAGACAGATCTGGATCCTCGAGGAGCAGCCGGTGCGCTTCGTCGCGGGCCAACTCGAGGACCGCCACGTCGGTAATCAGGTCGGCCACGCGCAGGTCTGGAAGCCCGTGCTGGCGTGTGCCCAGGATCTCCCCCGGCCCCCGGAGCTGCAGATCTCGCTGCGCGATGACAAACCCATCCTGCGTCTGCGCCATCGTCTCCATTCGCGTCCGGGCAGCATCGGTCGCCAACGAACTGAGCAGGACGCAGTGGGATGTCTGGGCCCCCCGTCCGATGCGGCCCCGCAGCTGGTGGAGCTGGGCGAGCCCGAACCGATCGGCGTCTTCGATCACCATGATCGTCGCCTGCGGCACATCGATGCCCACTTCGATCACCGGTGTCGCCACCAGCACCTTCACCGCGCCACTCCGGAATGATTCCATGACCTGCTCTTTCTCCTCCGGGCGCATGCGCCCGTGCAGCACGCTCAGCGGCACGCCGCGCAGCGCTTCCTGGCTAAGACGGTCGGCCAGACGCACGGCGGCTTCCACTTGCAGCTTGTCAGATTCTTCGATCAGCGGGCAAACCACGTAGGCCTGCCGGCCACCGTTGGCCTGCTCGCGGACCCACGCATAAACCTCCGGGCGTTTGCCTGGCCCGCGCACGTAGGTCCGCACCATCCCCCGGCCGGGTGGCATCTCATCAAGCACCGACACGTCCAGATCGCCGTACAGGGTCAAGGACAGGGTCCGTGGGATGGGCGTCGCGGTCATAACCAGCACGTCTGGGTGGAATCCCTTGTGCCGGAGCGCGGCGCGCTGCGTTACGCCAAACTTGTGCTGCTCGTCCACCACGACCAGCCCCAGCCTGGCGAAGGCGACCCCTTCTTCCAGGAGCGCATGCGTCCCAATAGCCACCTCCACCTCTCCTGCGCGTAGCAGATCGCGCATCCGCTCGCGCTCGCGTCTTGCCGCCCCACCGATCACCAGGCCCACGCGCACTCCCAACGGGGTCAGCAGCCGGCGGAAGGTCAGGTAATGCTGCCCAGCCAGGATCTCCGTGGGGGCCATCAGCGCGCCCTGGAAGCCGCCCCCCACACAGAGCCACAGCGCCGCGGCGGCCACGACCGTTTTCCCGGAACCGACGTCGCCCTGCAGTAACCGGTTCATGGGAGCACGTCGGCGCAGATCCGCTGTAATCTCGGCAAGGACCCGGTGCTGCGCGCGCGTCAGCTCGTAGGGCAGGGATCCGACAAAGCGCTGAAGGAGCGCCCCGTCACCGGCATACCGCACTTCTTTGTCGACGGTCTGCAACGTTTGGCGCCGTCCGAGCACGCCGAGTTGCAGAATCAGAAGCTCGTCAAACGCCAACCGGCGATGCGCCGCCTCCGCCTCTGCGAGTGAGGTTGGGAAGTGAATGGCCCGCAGCGCCTCCCTGATCGGCGGGACGTCGAGGCGGCTGCGGACGGCGTCCGGCAGCAGATCAGAGACGCCGTCCAGGTGCTGGCTGAGCGTCTGCGCGATGATCGTCCGCAACACTCTTGGACTGAGGCCTTCGGTCGCGGGGTGCATGGGGACGATGCGACCGGTGTGCAGTGTATCGTCATCGTCCCCGGTGAGGGTTTCAAACTCCTCCACCATCATCTGCAGCCGGCCAGCACGCTCGACCTTCCCGTAGACAATCAGGCGGGAGCCCCGCCGGATGACCCGGCGCAGGTAGCGCTGCCCGTACCAGATCGCCTGCAGTACGCCTGTTTCGTCAGACAGCGCGGCGACGAACTGGTAGGTACCGCGGCGCTTCTCGCTGAGGGCCAGGACCACCCCCTGCGTGGCCTGCCGCTGGCCCGGCACGAGCGAGGCAATCGAGGCCAGGTGGCTGCGGTCCTCATACCGGTGGGGGACGTGGTAGAGCAGGTCTTCTACCGTGTGCAGGCCCAGGCGTGCGAGCTGCTCAGCACGGGCGGGACCGACACCTTTCACATATTGGGCGGGGGCGTCGAGCGGGGACCGGGAAGTCGATCGTGCCTGGCCCGCTGCGACGGCGAGGGTGCGACGTGACGTGGCCATTCGCACTAGTGTTCTCCGGTTGGCCACCCTTTCCTTGGCCACGGTGGGCATGCTACAATCCGGGAGGCATGTGAAGGAGGTAGTGATGGCTCGTCGATGCGCAATCTGCGGGAAGCGGCCGGGGACCGGCCACGCCGTCAGTCACTCGGCGGTGAAGACGCGGCGGAGGTTTCTTCCGAACCTGCAGCGCGTGCGCGTCATCGTGGACGGGGCGCCACGGCGGTTGACCGTGTGCACGACCTGCCTGGTCTCTGGACGGGTACACAGACCGCGGATAAAGACGACGTCGAAGGCTAGTGCCTCGTTGTAGAGCCTGCGTGTCCGTCTTTCATGGCCAGTATCAGGGTCTCCACATCGTCCTCGTCAAATAGATAGCGGGCGGCGCAGAAGTTGCAGCGCACCTCCACCCGCCCCTGCTCCGCCAGAATCTCGTGGAGCTCCGTCTCCCCCAGGCTGATCAGGACGCGCTGGACTTTGCGCCGCGAGCACCGACACCGGAAGCGCACCGCGCCGCGCTCGACGACCTGGCTGGACATCTCCCCCAGTGCGGCGCCCACCATTTCCTCCGGTGTGGTGCCGCCCGAGATCATTGACGTCACCGCCGGAAGGACCTTCGCGCGCTGTTCCAGGTAGGACACCACCCGCTCCTCCGCTCCCGGCATCACCTGCACGATCAGCCCCCCGGCCGCCATCACCTGCTCAGTCGGGGCCACGAGCACCCCCAGCGCCACCACCGAGGGAATCTGGTGGGACACGACCAGATAGGATGCGAGATCCTCGGCGATCTCGCCTGACACCAACGGGACACTCCCGTGGTAGGGAACCCGCAGCCCAAGGTCAAGGGTGACGTGCAGGGTCCCGCGGCCCACCGCGCGGCCGACATCCAGTTTGCCGCTACTTGTCAGGGGAAGGTGAACTTCCGGGTTGGCCACGTACCCGCGCACTGTGCCGACGGCATCGCTGGTCGCCAGCACCCCACCCAGGGGGCCGTCGCCCTGAATACGGACGAGGATCGTCTGGCCGGCCCGCAGCGCTGCCCCAAGCAGACCCGCCCCCGTCAGAGCGCGGCCCAGCGCCGCGGTCGCGGTCGGCGCGGTCCCATGCCGCCGCCTGGCCTGCTCCACGGTGGCCGTGGTCACCGCCGCCATGGCGCGGACGGTGCCATCCTCAGTAACCGATCGAATCCAGTAATCTTCCATGAATCTGCGCACGGGGCCGCGCGGTTTCCACCGCGGCCAAGTGTTTTCATTATCGCACAGGTTCCACTAAGACTGAAATAACGGGAACACGGGAACGCGGGAACGCGATGCAGCCTACACTGGGAAACGTCCGCGTTCCCTTCGTTCTCAGCGGCGGTGCGTGACGACCACGAGCAGCCAGCCCTGCCGGGCGTTCACCGCGGCCGGCAGTTCTGTGATTTCGTTGCTGACCCCCAGCGTGGTGGTGTTGTGAAGCACCGCGTCCGTCAGCGGGTACTTGAGACCGTGTGTCGTGACGCCGGCCACGCTGTCCGAGAGTGGGATCAGGGACACCAGGTCCCCCCGACGGCCGTCGATGGGCGTCTGCGCCTCGGCGAGGAACAGCTCCTCGCGGCCCTGCAGAATGCGGGCGCGCTTCCCGTTCCCGGCAACCTTGATCAGCAATCCGATGTTCGCCAGGGTATGATCGATCCGGGCGCCGAGCACGCCGAGCAGGTCGATCTCCGCAGCTCCCGCCTCCAGCGCGTGCTGCAACGCGAGTTCCGCATCGGTCCGATCCTTTTCGCGCGGGTGCTCGATCAGGCGCGTGCCCTTCCGGCGGGCCCACGCCAGCAGGGCCGGCTCCACAGAGTCGAAATCACCGATCACCGCGTGGGGGACGATCCCCAGGGCCCGTGCGGCCCGGAGGCCTCCGTCGGCGCAGATGATCAGGTTGGCCCGTCTCAGGAGCTCGCGCAGCGCGCGCCGAGGTCGCAGCGGGCCGGAGCCGATGATGACGGCGTTCACACCGGCTACGCCGGCTGGACCGGTTGGACGCGTTCCATCGCCCGCAAGACCAAGACTGTCAGGATCGAACTGATGATGACTTCGGGCAGCATGTAGCTGCCGTTGTAAACGGCCGAGTAGACGGCCGGGGACACCCCCTTTGGGGCGTAGGACGCGAAGAAGACGATGCCCGAAAGAAAGTGCGCCACGAATCGGCCCGCGCCTCCCACCACCACTCCAGCAACGGGCCGGCGCTGAAAGAGCCCGGCTAGACCGATTGCCCCGAATGCGATCGGATAGTCCAGCAGCACCTGAACGGGATGCACGTAGAACGGCTCAGTGATGTAGTTCACGACTCCGGCCAGCAGCCCGGCCAACAACCCCCACCGGAATCCCCAGCGTAGCGCCACGTAAAAGATGGGTACCATACTGCCGGCGGTGATCGACCCACCCTGGGGGAGCTTATAGACGCGTATCTGGCTGAGCACCGCCGTCAGAGCCACGGCAATGGCCAGCTCCACCAGTCGCCTCAATCCTTGCCTGTCCATGGGCATCCCTCCCTGTTCGTCCAGATCTCCGCCAAGAAGCGAAAACCGCCAGCCCGACCCGGCTGGCGGTCCACACATCACGGCTGCGGTCCCCACGCCAGCATTACCTGGATCGGGTTCGATGGGTCGGCACCGGCGTCTACCCAGTCTCCCCAGTCTCCACTGTCTCCCCAGTCTACTTCCGGATCTCTCCGGTTTTGGACTGGGAGGACTGGGAAGACTGAGAGGACTGTGCAGACTATGGTGCCCTCTCAGCCCGGTTGTCCCCGAGCTCCCCGCCGATATGAAGTTCACAACAATCATACAGCGCTTTTCAGGCCGAGTTCAAGAGTTGGAGAGTTGAAAAGTTGACTCTCCAACTCTTCAACATTTCAACTTTTCAACTTCTCTTGTTCCAGCGCACGATAGATCTCATCCCGCGGTGGGGGGATCAGGGGTCGGGTCTG
>VBAI01000003.1 GCA_005882295.1 Candidatus Segetimicrobium genomatis
CTTGGAGTAGAAGAACTCCAGAAATCCGCGATAGTCTTTGTGCCAGTAGTGGCGATTGGACTTGGCCCACCCCTCCTCGGTCTCGAGAGGGTCATCAAAGCTATGCACCGTTCGTTCCGGCAGTAGTTCCCCCAGCGGCGAGCTGGAACCGGCCATCACCGCGCCGAGCACCCGGTCAGGATAGCGAGCGGCAAGCATGGCGGCAAGCCACGCGC
>VBAI01000004.1 GCA_005882295.1 Candidatus Segetimicrobium genomatis
GATGACGCGGTAGTGACGGGCGAAATAGGGAATCTGGCCCTTCCAGAAGCGAGAATGCCCGATGGCCCATGCAGGCAGGAACAGAACGGTCGGCGTGCCGTTCCCGTAAATCTCGTAGGACGTGCGCACGCCGCCGCGCTCGACATATCCCTCCTGGTCCGGATATCGAGCCCGCATCAGCGCGTCCTGATCGTCTCGTCTACCGGACGCTGCGTCACGGCGCCTGAATCCCGCGTGGTGCCCGACAATAGTCCCGCGATCTGCAACGCGGCGCGCCGCGCGCTGTCGCGTGGCACTTCGCGGTAGGTCACCGGGGACCCGACCAATTCCGCGAGCGTGTCTGCCACGCGGCGAGGGGTCAACTCCGAATACTCCAACCGGTTTCGAGCCCCGTAGTGGCGCAGCCGGTATGTGACATAGTTCTGCTGTTCCCAGTGCTTCCGCAGCGGGACGTAGGCAAACGGACGGCGCGCGGCCACCAGCTCCATCGTCGTGCTCAGACCGCTCTGCACAATCGCGGCA
>VBAI01000005.1:0-1983 GCA_005882295.1 Candidatus Segetimicrobium genomatis
GCGCGCTTTTCCAAACCCGGCACATCAGGCAAATCCTGCGGCTCGATGCGCGGGCCGGTGACCATGACCAGCCGGGCGTCAGGCATCGTCTCCCGCAAGAGCGCAAAGCCGTCGACCACGCGCTGCAGCAGGTTGCGCCCCACGCCGGTTCCGCCGACCGCGGCGAACAGCAGCGGGTACCCGGTGCCGTAGCCTAACCGCACACGCAGGCTCTGCGGATCCCGATATTCCAGCGGATCGAACGGCAGGACATATCCCACCGGCGTGAACCAGTCGCGGGCCCAGGCGCGGATGTTAGGCAGCCCTGGGCCGAACCGCACGTCCGGCAGCTCATCGTACTCTCCGATGTACAGCGACAGATCGCGCAGCCGCGGGTAGCGCGCGCGCTGCTCGATCATCTCCGCGTTGTAATCTGCGCACAGCGCCACGTCGCGGGGATCACCCTCGGGATCGACCGGCAGAAAGCCGATCACGTCGGTCAGGAAGACGTAGGGAGCAGACTTCAACTCGGGATTCTCATGCAGGAAGTAGTCCACTTCCCATGACTCGTCACCGATCCAGATATCGTACGGCGTCTCCTGGACGACCTCATTGAACAGCATGAAGTTGGCGACGAAGATCTCATCCATCCGGCGGAACGCGTAGAAGGCGTGCAGCTCGTGCTGTGAGGATTCTTCTTCCCAGTGTGCCGATTCCAGGGCCTGCAGGTGGTTCTTGGGATGAATGGTCTCGCCTGCGGCTTTCAGCACTGTGGTCACGGGGTGTTGCGCCCACCAGTCGATCTGCAAATCCGGGACAAGTGTTCGCAATTCCCTGGCGATCGCGAGATCGCGCTGAATGTGGCCGAGCCCGATGGAGGAGGAGACAAAGATCGCCCGCTTGGGACGGCTCATGGCCCGGGTCCACCGGACCTCCTTGGACATGCGCGGCTCCAACGAGTCGGCGAATTGCTTGATGAGCATGTTGATCTTGACCGGATCGCGCCCGGGCGTCATGTGACCAGACCCTTCAAGTGTCACGAGCTTGCCTCCCGTCAGCCGGGCCACCGCCTCGCCGCGTGCAGGTAACTGGCATTCGTCCAGATCCCCGTGGATCACCAGAACCGGGCAGCGCACCTTCCGGCAGACCTCTTCCGTCTCCTCTTTCGTCTTTGGGTAGCGGGGCGCCTCGCGGTTGAGCAGCATTGTCTGCGGCGTCGTTTCCAGGCACCAGCCGATGATGTCCTCCAGCTGCTTCGTGGAGTGAGGTTCAGGGAGCATCTTGCCGAAAAAGAATGATACATAGCCTCGCCAGTCCTTCAGCCAGTAATGCCGGTTGGTCTTTGCCCACCCCTCATCGGTGTCGGGGACCTCATCGAAGGTTGCAATGTACATTGCCCGGTTCGGGTGTACCGGCGCCAGCGGCGCCCCGGGGGCGATTGCCACGAGGCCGAGAACTCGCTCGGGATACGCCGCCGCGAAATGGAGCACCCACCAGACGTGGCAGAGGACGACGAGCACCGCCTGTTTTGTGCCCGTGGTGTCCATCACCGCCAGCATGTCGGCGATAATTTCCTCATCGCCGTACGCCTCGGACGTCCCTGGTCGATCGGAGCGGCCGTTCCCCCTTCCGTCGAAGGTGAGGACGCGAAAGTGGCGCGCGAGATATGGAACCTGTGCCTTCCACTGCTGCGAGTGAACGATTGGCGAACTCGGCACGAGCAGAATCGTCGGCTCGCCCTGCCCGAACAGCTCGTAGTGGGTCTTGACGCCCTTTCGCTCCACGTAGCCTTCTTGATCAGGATACCGCGCTCTCATCGAGGCTCGTTCCTTTCCCCCAGGCGGGTTGTTACCAGATTACTCGTCCCTGTTCGACTCTTCCTACAGCCGGAAGGTACCCTTGGAACGCGGATGGCCGCAGATCGTCCAGCGTGACGAACTCGCCTCCGGCATCCTGCAGCCGATGGATGATGACGGGCAGGGCCGCAGGCACCGCAGCCGGCCA
>VBAI01000005.1:2244-11261 GCA_005882295.1 Candidatus Segetimicrobium genomatis
GCGATGGGGGCCGCGTCCGATCTCCTGTGTGACGTGGGGATAGGCTTCGACCCAGCGTCCCTGAAGGAAGAACGTTGCCCGTACCTGTGCGTTGCCCAACGCAGCGATGATCTGGTCGATCACCCCTGGCGGGCAGTGCGGTCGATCCGGATGCTCGGCGTCGAACGTCAGAGCGATCTGCATGGTCAGAGCATAATCTGATTCAACCCCCAAGGCATCGAAGGGAATGCCGATGGTCCGCACAGTGACCGCAGCAGGGATATCGGAAGAATTACCGATGCCGGGGAGTGATCAGGATTCCGTGGGCACGTCTAGCCCGTGCCGCACGGCCCAGGCTGCGATCTGGGCGCGGGAGTGCAGACCGAGTTTGTTCATGATGTGTTCCACGTGGCTGATTGCGGTCCGCTCCGCAATGGTGAGCTTTGTGGCAATTTCCCGGTTGGAGAGCCCTCTGGCTATGAGCGCTGCGACCTCGCGCTCTCGGGAGGTCAGTGGATCGCGAGGCTTCTGCGGGACCCGGAGCCGCGGGGGAGGGGGTTGGGCGGCATCCAGGGCCAGCTGAATCGCGTCGTCCGCCTCGAGGCTGCGGCCACTGCTCCACTCGCGCTCGAACTCGTCAGCTGCCATCGAGGCTTTCACACCCTCCAGCGTGCGGTCGTATTCCCGCCGATCGGACAGCGCGACCGGCGCGCCCAGTCCGGCGCGGAGCGCGGCGGCAGCCGACAGCACCCTGACCGCCTCTCGCAGTCTCCCCGCCACGAAGATGACGGCCGCCAGGCCCTCCAGGGACTGCGCGATGCCCCGCCGGTCGTCGAGGCCGCGATACAGAGTCAGGCTCTCGGCGAAGCGGTCGCGCGCGCGCACGTCGTCGCCGCGCCGATGCGCCAGGACGCCCAGGTTCCACAACGCCCACGCCGTGCCCCAGCGATATCCCTGCTTGCGAAAGAGTGCCAGGCTCTGCTCGTGGAGCGCCAGGGCCTCGTCATCGTTGCCTCGATCACGAGCAGCCAGTCCGAGATCGAACAGCGCCCATGCGATGCCCCACTCATTGCCGAGCCCGCGGTAGATGCCCAAAGCGGTCTGGTAGCGCGTGGAGGCTTCTTCGAACTCGCCAGTGGATCGAGCCACGTGCCCGACAAAGGCGGTGGCCATCGCTTCTCGCTTGGCGTCGCCATGCAGACGAAACAACTCACGAGATCGCTCCAGCCACGTGCGCGCCTGATCCCACTCGCCCAGGCTCCAGGCTAAGACGCCGGCGGGGAGGACGACCCGGGCCCGCAGGAGATCGTCCACGTCGCTGGCCGCGTGCAGAATTTGCTCAAGCCGCACACGGCCTTCTGTCAAATGTCCATGAAGGTAGAAGAACCACCCCAGTCCGCAGCCGAGCTGGGCCGACGTGTGACCTGAGCTTCGCAGCGACCAATCCAGAGCGCTGCGCAGGTTCTCTGTGTCCTGCCAGAGGCGGTGCAGCCAGCCCTCCTCCTCGGCGGTCCCCAGAGCCCCTTCTGCCTGCTCGCTCAGCGCAGCAAGATGGCCGGCATGCCGCATCCTGGCGCCATCGAGTTCACCGGCGGCTGCCAGTTGTTCGACGCCGTATTCCCGGATCGTTTCGAGCATGAGGAATCGCGCGCTGCGGTCCGGTCCCGTCACCCGCCTGAGCAGGCTCTTGTCGACCAGTGAGGTCAGACCGTCAAGGATGTCGAGGGCATCGCCGCTGCCGACCGCCTCCGCCGATTCGAGCGCAAAGCCGCCTCGAAACACGGACAGGGATCGGAACAGCCGCCGTTCGTCCGGCGTGAGCAACTCATAACTCCAGGAGATCGCCGCCTGCAGTGATTGGTGTCGCTGGGGAGCGTCGCGGGGGCCACCGCGCAGCAGCCGGGACTGATCGTCCAATCGCCGCGCGATCTCCTCGGGGGTCAGAATCTTGATGCGCGCCGCCGCCAGTTCGATGGCCAGCGGCAACCCTTCCAGCCGGATACAGATCGCCACCACGGCCTCGACATTATCGGGGCTGACCGCGAACTCCGGCTGGACGAACCGGCACCGGCTCACAAACAGCGCCACCGCGGGATTCCGGGACACTGAGTCCAGTGTGTCCTTCCGGCGCTCGGGGATCTCCAGCACTGGCACCGGGAACTCGCGCTCCCAGCTCAGCCGGAGCCGCTCGCGGCTGGTCGCCACGATTCTGAGATCAGGAGAGGCCCCCAGCAGGTGGTCGACCACCGATGCGGCCTCGGCGACCTGCTCCAGGTTGTCGAGCACCAGCAGGGTGTGCCTGTCTTGCAGGTACTCCTGGAGGTTGTACAGCAGGGGACGGCCGGGTGCTTCATTGACACCCAGGACCTGCGCGATGGAGGGGACGATCATCCGGGGATCGGTAATGTGGGCGAGGGGCACGAAAAAAGCCCCGTGACGGAATTGATGGATCACCTCCGCGGCCAGCTGCAGCGCGAGCCTCGTCTTCCCTATTCCTCCCGCCCCCGTGAGCGTGAGAAGCCTCACACCCTCGTCGAGCAGGGCCGCGCGGGTGCGCGTCAGTTCCTTTTCCCGGCCGATGAACGCCGTGGGCTGTGGCGGGAGGTTGTTGGGATGCGCGTCGAGCGTGCGCAGAGGCGGAAAGGTTTCGAGGAGGTCACGATGCAGAACCTGGAATAGCCGCTCTGGCCGGAGCAGATCCTTCAGGCGATATTCACCCAAAGATTTCAGCGTGACCCCATTGGGCAGGGCCTGCTCGAGGACAATTCGGGTGGCATCTGAAATAAGGATCTGGCCGCCATGCCCAGCGTCGCAGATGCGTGCCGCTCGGTGGACGTCGATGCCGACATAATCTCCCTCACGGGCGGTGGGCTGGCCCGTATGGATGCCCATGCGGGATCGTGCCACCGTGCCTTCCGGCCATGCGTGCGTGCCCAGGGCCCGCTGGGCGTCTACCGCTGCGGCAACGGCATCGCTGACTCGAGAGAAGGCGAAAAAGCACGCGTCGCCTGGGCTGTCGATTTCCTGACCGCCGTAGCTCGTGGCGGTGGATCGCAGGATCTCCCGGTAGCCTGAAAGCACCTCCGCGTATTGATCGCCGACCTGTTGCAAGAGGCGAGTAGACCCTTCGATGTCGGTGAAAAGGAAGGTGACTGTTCCGGCCGGGAGCTTCACGATTGGCTCCCCCTCCTGGGTAGGTCGACCTGCTTCTGTCTACCCGGTTGCCGCGGCCCTTCCTTCCAAGCGGGGGTTAAGAATCGGCACCCATTCTGCCGGACATTGGCCTCTTGCGCCGTGTGGTACAATAGCTATAAGGAACGGGGATTACTGATAGTCAGGGCTCCCTGGCGGGGGCCCGTTTATTCTTGCCAGACTGGAGACGATGATGATGGGGCTACGCAGGCATTCACACAGGCCGGCCGCCCGCGTCTTGTGCCAGCGGTGCGGCAGGCGGATTCCGCCGGTAGCGCGGAAGCACCGGGATCCGTTCTGCTCGCGCGTCTGTGCAGAGGCGACGTACGGGACTCCTTCCCGTCGCACGACAGGAAGGATAGTGGTCGGCGGGGTCACCGTCCGCACACCGTGATGTCATAACTCGCCGGCGGGAATGCGTCCCGCCGCACGCGGACTGTCGCCCTCGGGTTCTGCCCGGGGGCGGTTTCTTTTTGATGACGGCTTGATTTCTCCCCGATCCAACAATGTGGAGCGGAGTTACGTGCAGTAGTTCCAGCTGCGCTCGATTTTGCGATTGACAGAGTCGCGTTAGGGTCTATCCCCGCACTGATTCAGGGAATCTCCCCACACTTTCGTAGGTGATTGCTGCATTGTGAGCTGCGGGAATTCATTTAGAGTTAATCCAGTCATTTTCTTCAGGTCTTACCCTCATGCGGCGTCAGGTCTTTTGGGCCGCGTGACACAGCCGGTCAGGACGCGCAGGGAGGTGAGCACGCCCACGAGGCAAGTGTGTGACGCAATACGAGCCCTGAAGCTTGACGCTGAGGAGGACACCATGCGATCGAAGTGGTCTTGGCGTACGATGCTCGTCGCAGTGCTTGTTGGGTTGCTTGGTTCGGTAATCTTGCCTAGTCCAGCGCACGCGGTCACAACCTTCGGTGGTGAGGCAACCGGTGTGTGGGTGTTTGTGCCGGCCACCGGGTTGATCATCAAGGTGACCACCGGTCAGATCCCCGCCTCGGGCGGCGAGGTTGAAGCGTCGCTGCTCTCCGGAGACATTCCGAGCGGCGCCACAGGCGGGAATGTCGCGCTTAGTACCGGGACCCTGCACAGCGTTGGGGTCGGTCTGGATGATACCGACGCGATCGCCTCACAGGCCAACGTCAACCTGACGGTTTCGGGCAATGGAATCACATCAGACTTTTTGACGGCGTGGAGCAACGCGAGCTGCGCAGCGGGACCAATGGTCCTGGGCGGAATGACAGTCGAAAACCTCGTCATCAACGGTCAGCCCATCTTCGTCACAGGCGCCCCAAACCAGACCGTCTCACTGCCGAACGGCACCGCCGTCATCAACGAACAAACCTCGTCCATCGTGGGCACTACCGGTGAGCTCTCGGTCACCGCGTTGCACGTGACCACCCGCGACACGCTCACCGGCCAGCTGCTGGCCGAGGTGAAGCTTGGCATCGGGGACGCGCAAATCGACTGTGCGCCCGGCTCGCCCCCCGCAGGAGCTGCAACGAGCGGCGGCGGCTGGATTACGCTCAGCTCGGGCGGGAAGGGCACGTTCGGGATGATCGGCGGGACGCAACCGGCCGGCGGGACGATGGGCCACTTCGTTTACATCAACCACGACACGGGGTTGGCCGTCCAGAGCACGTCGGTTGGCACGTTCAATGCCGGCTGCACGAGTTTCCTTTCAGGCTCCGGCACCAGCGGTTCCGGCCCGGTGGACTTCACCGTGCAGGTAACAGACAATGGGGAGCCTGGAAGCGCGGACACGATTTCCATCACGATATCTGGCGCGGCTTCGGACAGCCAGGGGCCGAGCACTCTGGGAGGGGGCAACATCAAAGTGCACCGACCGCACTGCCCGTAGGACACGCGTCAACGCTCGCGGCCGGGGGATTCCCGGCCGCGAGCCCATCCTAGACTAATCCATAGACCCGCCTGACCTCGAATTGGTAGATCAGCCGCCTCTCCGTGACCATGATCCGCAGAAACTCATCGATGCTCCGTTCTTGCCCCGCCCACATGATGTGCCCAGGCCTGGGAGCGGGCGTCATATGCTGCTGCATCACCTGAAACAGCCGCAGATTCTGCCGCGGAGCATCGGGGCCTTCGAGGATGGTCACAATCGTTTCCAGCGTCAGGTAACGCCGGGTCGGGTCGAAGACGAACAGGGTGCAGCGGGGATCTCGCCGCAGAAGCCCCGTGCGGAGGCGATCGTGCGTCCCGCTGCTCCAGAGCATGCCGTCCACCAGGGCCACGCCGACCCGCACCGCATGCGGCGTCCCGTCGGCCCGCAGTGTGATCATCGCCGCGGCATGGTGCGCGTCCAGAAAGGCCCGATCGTTATCCGTGAGGTTCATCGGCCTCTCCTCGTGAAGGACCACTCTTTCGGGATGTGTCATCATGTATCCTGGGCGGTAGCCGGTGGATGGAGTGAGGACGTCTCTGTATCTCGCGGCCCCGGGCTCGAAGTTCTGGGCCTCGGGAGTCTCTGTTCCCCTCCCCACGGCGATCGCGAGGGCCGCCGCGCTCGGCTACGATGCGATTGAGATCATGCCGCGGGCGGTCGATGATCCAGAGCCGGACAAACTCCGCACCCTGACCGCGCAGCACGGCCTGACAATTGCCGGTATCGCCTCAGGTTTCCTTGCCGTCGAGCAGGGACTCTCCTTCACGCACCCGGATCCGGAGATCCGGGAAGAGGCCGTGGAGGCATTCCACCGGTGCCTGGAGATGGCCCAACGTGCGGGGGCGGCCACGGTCTCGATCGGTGTGGTCCGCGGCAAGTTGTCACACGGTCTTGGGCACGCCCAGGCTATGGCCCATCTGCTGGCCTGCGTGCGCGAGGTCGGGCGCGCGGCGCAGGCGCGCCGCCTGACGCTGGTGCTCGAACCCGGCAACCGGTACGAGACCGACTTCCTCCATACGGTTGAGGAGACAATCGCGTTTCTCGAGGCGGTGAACCTTCCCAACGTCCGGCTGATGCTCGATACCTTTCACATGAACATCGAGGAGGCGTCCATCGCCGCTGCGGTTCACCAAGCCGGACCGCGCCTGGAACACGTACATTTCGCCGACAGCAACCGCCACGCCCCAGGATGGGGGCATCTGGACTTTGCCGCCGTGGCTGGGGCGCTGCGCGCCATCGGTTATCGCGGCGGCATTGGGTTGGAGATGATGTTTGAGCCGGATTTCGACGCGGCGGCGCGCCAGGGCATCGAGTTCGTACGGCGGTTACTAGGTTAGCGAGAGGCGCCTGCCAGACGTGCCAGGATGAAGTCTCGTCCTGCGCGTATCTCAGCGTCGATGTCCTGGTACGTGCCCGCCACGTCGATGTTGGCGAATCCCGCGTAGCCGATCTTGCGCAGCGCCCCCAGCGTACCGTCCCATGGGACGGCGCCTTTGCCCGGCGCCCAATGATAGTCGGTGATGCCGTCGTTATCGGCAAGGTGCACCAGGAAGATCCGGTCGCGCAGCTTCTCGATGGCCACCGGCAGCAACTCCTTCTGGACCAGAAAGTGGGCGGTGTCGAACACCAGTCCCAGGGCCGGAGAGCCCACCGCGTCGGCCAGACGGCGCCCTCCGTCGGCGTTGCTCACCATCTCATACGGCCTCACCTCCAGCGCCAGACGCACCCCGCCCGCCTCAGCTTCGCGCACTAAGTCGCGGATCACCCCCACATATTCCGCCCACGCCGCGTCCCACGAGAACTCAACAGGGACCTCCACGCGAGTCGGTGGCGAGAACTCATCGTACAGCCGCCGGAACTCGATCGTCCAGGACGGATGGGGTGCCGAGTGGAGGTAAATCAGGTCGGTGCCGAGTGAGCGGGCCACCTGCACCGACTTCCGCACTTCCGTGACAGCCTGGGCCCGGACCGCCGGATCCTGATGGACGGTCATATGACGCAGGAAGCCGGCCTCGAACGCGGTGATGGCCAGCCCCTTCGCCTGACAGTGGTCCCGGAAGCGCTGCAGACGCTGGGAATCGGAGAAGTCGCGGGCGAAGTGATCGAGGCTGAACGCGGCGAGTTCGATGCCCGCAAACTGCATTTGCGCGGCCCAGTCGGCGAACGCGCCGTACTGCTCCAGCGTCGGTTCATCTCCGAAGTGCACGCGGGCATACGCAACAATCACGCCAAGGCGCATTCGCATCCTCCCTGTCGACCCAGCTATATTTTTGGCGCGCTGGCAAGGCAGCCCTCTGGGCCGGGCGCCGGGCGTCACGGCGAGGGGAAGCATTGCAAGGAGCGGGTCGGGCGGCCACGAAATAGGGGAGACGACGAGGCAGGGGCGAGGGGGTGTAGTGTTTACCATGAAGTGGCGGCCAGTAGTATGGTTTCTGGTGGCTGCGCTCGCAGTGACAGCGTCGGTTGTCTCGGCGCAGCCGCGGCGCACGATCACGCTCTGGTATCCAGCCGGCGACATCGCGGCCGGGCCCGTCTCCCCGTTCACGGACCCCAACCTGTTCGCGAACTTCGAGGCGACGAACAACGTGAAGGTCGAAATGGTCGGCGTCGACTACGACACCATGGTGCAGAAGATCTTCGCCGCTGCCGCCGGCCGGAACATCGCCGACATCCTCTTCATCGATACCTCCTGGCTGCCGGGATTCCTGAAAGAAGACCTCCTCCAGCAGATGGATTCTGCCAAGGCCAGGAAGTGGCTGGCCGACGTCGTGCCTGACGTGGTCGATCTCTCCGACTACGGAAGCGGGACGATGTGGGGCTACCCGCAGATGGGGTACGACATCTACGGCCTGACCTGGAACAAAGCCCAGTTCAAGGAGGCCGGCCTCGATCCGGAACGGCCGCCGGCGACGTGGGATGAACTGCGCGACTACGGCAAGAAACTGGCCAAGCGCGACGCGCAGGGGAATCTGGTGCGGGTCGGCCTGGCGATCCGCCATGTGGGCAATCCCCAGGGCACCGTGCACAAGTTCACCTGGGCTCTGTGGGGGGCGGGAGCCGACATCATCGACAACCCCAACCTCTTGCACGGCGGCAAGCCCGCCTTCAACAACGCCGGCGGCCTGGCCGCGCTCAAGCTCTACCTGGACATGCTGAACGTGGACAAGACGACCAGTCTCAGCTTCCCGGACCCTCGCGCGGCGCTCCTGCAGGGCATCGCGTCGATGCAGATCAGCGAGACCGTCAGCATCCGGGCGCGGCAGCCCAAGGAGGCCCCCAATATGCCGTGGGGCACCGGGTGGGGCATGGCCCCTCCGCCGGTGCGGAAGGTCGGCGACCGCCCAGGCGTGCTGCTCGGCGGATGGCTCTTTGCCGTCCCAAAGAGTGCGAAGAACTCCGAGCTGGCCTGGAAATCGATGGACTGGTTGAACAGCGAGATCAACGACTACACGATTGCCAGGAGGTTCGAGCTGACCCCGCGCTACAAAGCCAACTGGGCAAAGGATCCGTTCAAGTCCGACAGCTACGACCAGGCGCTGGTGAAGATCGCGCGCTACGGCCGCAGGCTCCCCATCAATCTAGGACTAAACGGCGTCTTGGACTCGTTGGGGTTCGCCATTCAGAAGGCATTGCACGGCGAGGCGACCCCTGAGCAAGCCCTGCTTGAGGCGGAGCGCCTGGCGCAGAAGGCAATCGACGAGGCCGCAAAGTAAGGGACTGACGGCAGTCGGGGGCGTGCTGCGCGCATTCGCCGGCCGCATCCACCGGCGGCGCTATCTCCACGCGTATCTCTTCATCGCGCCGGTGATCGTGCTGTTCGGGCTCTTTCGGGTGTGGCCATCGCTCCAGACCCTGTACTACAGTTTCTTCAAGGTTGAGCTGCTCAAAGGACGCCTGACGTACCTCGGCCTGCAGAACTTTGCCGCTCTCGCGCACGATG
>VBAI01000316.1 GCA_005882295.1 Candidatus Segetimicrobium genomatis
CACATGGACCCGGCTGGCTACGTCCCACCGCCGGCTCACCAGCAACTCGAGCCGGTAGGTCCCCGTCTGCGGGACCTGGATCGTGTATTGCAGCCATTCTCCGGTCTGGAAGTTGTTGACCACGTAGGCGCCGTTCGGGTAGCGGATGATATCGACATCTACGTCAGTGCGATACTGCCCGCCCTGGTTCCCCGGCGTCAGGTCGTGGTAGGCCACGCCTTCCCCGCCGTGATCGAAGTCTTCCGCCTCGATCTGCCCCGGCACCGGAGCCGGGGTGCCCGCGAAGGGTGATTCGTTCGGCAGCAGCCGCAGCGCCGCGAAGTTGAAGTACTCCTGGTCGGCGACAATCCGCAG
>VBAI01000317.1 GCA_005882295.1 Candidatus Segetimicrobium genomatis
GAAGTTGTTGACGACGTAGGCGCCGTTCGGATAGCGGATGATATCCACGTCTTCGCTGGTGCGGTACTGACCGCCCTGATTCCCCGGCGTCAGGTCATGGTAGGCGACGCCTTCGCCGCCAAGGTCAAAGTCTTCTGCCTCAATCTGCTCTGACACTGTGCTCCCTATCTTCGTGACGAAGGCAGTGGGACCGGTGATATAGGCACTCCCAGCGGCATCGACAGCGATGCCGAGGCCGCTGGAGCTCAGGTGGGTGGTGGAGTAGACTAGTGCTGAGCCGACCGGGTTCAGCTTCGTCGCAAATCCACCGCGAGCCGTCTGAGAAGCCCCGGGAGTCGTCGGAAAGTCAGGTGAGGCAGCTACGCCCGTGACATAGGCGTTTTCTGCAAAGTCTACTGCGATCCCCTCGCCAAAATCGTGGCCAATGCCACCAAGATAAGTGGAATAAACCAGCCCCGACCCGCTCGCGTTCAGCTTGGTCACAAAAGCATCGTTACACCACGGATCCTCGCAAAAGACGGCATCGTAGCCGTGGGTGGCCGTCTGAAATGCACCGGGGGTCGTAGGAAAGTTGGTCGAAGATGTTGAGCCGGTAACGTAGGCGTTGCCGTAGCCAGAATCATAGGTAGTGCCGCCGAGGTAGGTGGAGTAGATCAGCCCCGAACCATCCGGATTCACCTTGGTCACGAAGGCATCGGAGAAACCGCCGAAGGCTACCTGGATTGCACCTGGGGTCGTCGGAAAGTCGTTTGATTCTGTGTAGCCGGTAACATACGCGTTCCCGGCGGCGTCGACGGCGATGCCATAGCCTAAATTGGCCGCCGCGCCGCCGAGGTAGGTGGAATAAACCAGCGCCGATCCACCCGGATTCAGTTTCGTCACAAAGGCGCTGGAGTAGCCGCTTTGATACGTGGTCTGAAAAACCCCAGCAGTGGTTGGAAAGTTCGACGAGTGGGTGTAGCCGGTCACATATGCGTTCCCGGTGGCGTCAACGCAGATGCTCAGGCCCTCGTCAGCGTAGTAACCGCCGAGGTAGGTGGAATAAACCAGCGCCGATCCGCTCGGATTAAGCTTGGTCACAAAGGCTTCCTTCCCTACGCCACCGCCGGAGGTCGGCTGAAAAGCCCCGGGGGTTGTCGGAAAGTCCGGCGGACCACTGAATTCGTCACTAATGGTACCGGTAACGTACGCATTCCCGCCGGTGTCAACGGCGATGCCATAGCCATAATCATAATCAGAGCCCCCAAGATAGGTGGAGTAGACGAGCCCTGAACCGCTTGGGTTCAGCTTGGTCACAAAGACATCGCTGGGGCCGCCAAGCGTCGTCCGAAAAGCCCCCGGAGTCGTCGGAAAGTCCGGCGAGCGAGTGGAGCCGGTAACATACGCGTTCCCGGTGGCGTCCACGGCGATGTCATTGCCAAAATCATCATAATTAGCGCCAAGATGGGTGGAGTAGACCAGCCCTGGATCGATGATCAGCGACCGGCTCGTGTCATGGGCGGCCACCTGGAAGCCCACGGACTCCGCGCCCTTGAGTACGTAGCCCCCTGCGATTTCCCGCCGCCCGTCCGCTAATTCCTGGTAGATCAGGGGCCTGCGCTGGCGGATCGCCCCGACAGCCGTGTACAGTACGAGGTCGCCTTGCCCATCCACCTCCAGCCTGTCGGCCCCCTTGAAGCTGAGTGCGATCTGGGATGGATCCGCCCCCGGGGCCACGATCAGATCGTACTCCAGCTGCCGGTTGTTGCCGTAGTAGACGAGGTCAATCCCCGGATACAGCCCTTCGTAGCGCACCGCGGCGTAGGTGGGCACATTCGTCCGCCACTTCGCGGGGTCGTTGCCGAGGAAGTAGTTGACCTTCCCGGCCAGTTCCTTTTCTCCAGCGATGCGCGGTTGAGAAGAGGCGCCTACGAATGCCATGCGGACGACTGCCTGTGTTCCCGCGCGGCGCGCTGCCACCGGACTGATCAGCGGTCTCTGCGGACCCTGCACCGGCGGATCGGCCTTCGTCAAGACCAGGACTGCTTCCGTTGGCGTCAGTAAGAGCGTCTGACCACCCCCGCGGG
>VBAI01000053.1 GCA_005882295.1 Candidatus Segetimicrobium genomatis
CGGCGCTGGGATGAATGCCTGGTCGCGGCGCTTGGAGTAGACGAGATCTACCATCTGGCGGCTGACATGGGCGGTATCGGCTATATCACGGCCTATCACGCGGAGGTCGCCCGCAACAACGTCTTGATCAACGCCCATATGCTGGAGGCGGCGCGCCTCAATGGCGTGCAGCGCTTCTTCTTCGCCAGTTCTGCCTGCGTCTACCCGCATTACCGCCAGGATACGCCCGACGTGACACCACTACGCGAGGATGACGCTTACCCTGCGGAACCCGAGGAGGGCTACGGTTGGGAGAAGCTTTTTGCCGAGAAACTGTGCCGCTACTACCGCGAGGATTTTGGATTGGACACGCGGGTGGCACGCTTCCACAACGTCTATGGTCCGCTGGGGACCTACGACGGCGGCCGGGAGAAATCGCCTGCGGCGATCTGCCGCAAGGTGGCGCTGGCTGCGGACGGGGATGAGATCGAGGTGTGGGGCGATGGCAGGCAGACACGTTCTTATATGTACGTAGATGATTGTGTTGAAGGCATCTATCGGCTGACGCAGTCTGAGTACTCATCCCCGCTCAATCTGGGAACCGACCGGCTGGTCACCATCGACGACCTCGTGGACATCGTCTGCGGCATTGCCGGCAAGCGGCTTATCAAGCGGCACAACACCGGCAAGCCCCAGGGAGTCCGGGGCCGGAACAGCGATAATACGAAGCTTCGTGAGGTCCTCGGCTGGGAGCCGCGCGTTCCGCTAGAGGAAGGCCTGAAACGAACCTACCTATGGATCGAGAGTGAGCTGGGGAAAGCGGGGCGAATTCCGGAGATCGCCACGCCCCTGTGGGACTCGCGATGACGAGAAGTTTGTCATTGCGAGGCACGAAGTGCCGAAGCAATCTCCGGACCCGGCGCTAGATTGCTTCGCTCCGCTCGCAATGACAAGTGAGTGTGTGCGGGCTTCGCCCCTTCGGGGCTCGCAATGACTGGATGGTTCGGGTACTCGCGATGACAAGCTGATGAAAGCACTCATCACCGGCGGGGCAGGGTTCATTGGATCGCATCTGGCCGAGGCGCTGCTAGCCTGCGAGCGGGAGGTCGTGGCCCTGGACGACCTCTCCACGGGGAGCCTGCAAAACATTCTTCATCTCATGCGACGGCCCGGGTTTGAGTTCGCGCTGGGTTCGATTATGGATGAAGAGGCGGTCGATCGGGCTGTGGCGGCCTGCGATGTTGTTTTCCACCTCGGCGCAGCAGTGGGTGTGCGGCTGGTCTTTGAGCAACCCGTGCGTACGATTGAGACAAACGTCAAAGGGACTCAGCACATTCTGGACGCGTGCCTGCGGCACGGACGGAAAGCGCTGATCGCGTCCACGTCCGAGGTGTACGGCAAGGATGTGCACAACGGCACCGGCCGGTTTCGGGAAGATGATGACATCACCATCGGGCCGTCGATCAGATGGTGCTACGCGACCTCGAAGGCGCTGGACGAGTTCCTCGCCCGCGCGTGCTGGAGCGATAAGGGCCTGCCTGTGGTCATCGCGAGGTTCTTCAATACGGTCGGCCCCCGACAGTCGCCGGCCTATGGTATGGTGATGCCCCGGTTTGTTGAGCAGGCGCTGCAGAATAAGCCGCTGACGGTCTACGGCGACGGTTCACAGGTTCGCAGTTTTACATGGGTCGGTGACGCTGTAGAAGCGATCATTCGTTTAATGGAGACGCGTGCCGCAGAGGGCGACGTGTTCAACGTAGGATCGGAGGAGGCCATCACCATCGGCAACCTGGCAGAACGGGTGCGCCGGATGACGGGATCCTCGTCCGAAACCGTGTTCGTGCCGTATGAGGAAGCGTATGGGCCGGGGTTTGAGGACATCAAGTATCGCGTTCCGGACATCAACAAACTCCGAAAGTTGACAGGCTACGCGCCGACGCTTTCGATCGATGAGATCCTTGAGCGTGTGATTGAGTACACGCGCCCCCGTCTGTCATCGCGAGCCCCGCAGGGGCGTGGCGATCTCCTTGGCCCATTGACATGGTCATCGATTCTGTAGCCCGAGATCTCGAAGGCAAGATTGCGGCGGGGACCGCGACCGTGGCGGTCATGGGCCTTGGATACGTAGGGCTGCCGTTAGCACTGAATCTGGTCCGCGGCGGCTACTCCGTGATCGGCCTCGACATTGACCGCGAGAAGGTGAAGGCGCTGCAGGCCGGTCGCAGCTACCTCCGGGATGTGCCCGCAAACGAACTACAGACGTGCCTGGCCACAGACCGGCTGGCGGCGACGTCGGACCCGTCGGCGCTCGCTGAGGCAGATGCTGTCTTCATCTGCGTGCCCACGCCGTTTACGGTCCAAAAGGAACCAGACACGACCTACATCGCTCGCGCTGCAGAGGACATTGCGGCCCACGGGCGGGAGGGACAACTGGTCATCCTGAGGAGCACGAGCTACCCCGGGACGACGCAGGAGGTCGTGCAGCCGATCCTCGAGCGCAGGGGCCGGCGGGTTGGAATTGACATCTTCCTGGCCTTCGCTCCTGAAAGGATCGATCCGGGCAACGCTCCCCTTCCGGCCGACCAGATTCCGGTCGTCGTCGGCGGCTGCGAGGCCGACAGCACCCGCCTGGCCATGCTGCTGTTCAGCAGGCTCACACGCCGCGTGGTTCCGGTGTCGTCCCCCGCTGCCGCCGAGATGACCAAACTCCTGGAAAACGTTTTCCGGAACGTCAACATCGCGCTGGTCAACCAGGTCACGCAACTGTGTGACCGCATGGGGCTCGATGTCTGGGAAGTGATCGATGCCGCGGAGACCAAGCCATACGGCTTCATGTCCTTCAAACCGGGTCTGGTGGGCGGCCATTGCATCCCAGTGGATCCTTACTACCTGTCTTGGAAGGCCCGCGAGTTCGACTTCCACATGGACTTCATCGAACTCGCGGCCCGCGTCAATGACGCGATGCCATATTACGTCGTTAACAAGCTCATGACGACGCTGCACGACAACGGCGGCAGCAACGGGCACGAGCGGGTCGCGGTGCTGGGCGTCGCGTTCAAGAAGGATGTCGATGACGCGCGTCACTCGCCGGCCATAAAGGTCATCGAGCTGCTTAGGAAACGGAAGATTGAAGTCGCTTACCATGATCCCTACATTCCCACGCTGCAGGTGAACGGCGATCTGTTCGACAGCGAGGCGCTGACGGATGAGCTACTGCAGACGGCAGACTGCGTCCTCATCCTGGCGGATCACTCGTGCTTCGACTACGAGTTGATTGTGCGGAAAGCCAGGATGGTGTTTGACGCGCGGAATGGCACGCGGAACGTAACGATGGGTAGGGAGAAGATAGTCAGACTGTAACCCCTCACCCTCACCCTCTCCCCATGGGAGAGGGGAACTTCTTGGAATGAGTTACTTGTTGCTATTCATAGTCTCATTCCTTTTGTCGTGGGCGCTGACGTGGGGAGTGCGTCTCGTCGCGCCGACGGTTGGCCTCATAGACCTTCCGCGTGCGGATCGGTGGCACCGCAGGCGGGTTCCGCGCGCGGGAGGCGTGGCGATATATCTGGCGTTCATGATTCCGTTGCTCCTCAGAGGACCTAACCTCCCTCAGCTGGCGCCGCTGATTGCGGGTGGCACGGCAATCTTCCTCGTCGGGCTCATTGACGATTTCTTCCATCTGGAGAACCGGTCCAAGCTGATGCTGCTCATCGTGTGCGCTGTGATCCCGGTGCTGCTTGGGCTCAGGTTTGAGATGGTCCCTCCGGTCGTGGGGATTCCGCTGGCGTTGGTGTGGATCCTCGGTGCCACCAATGCGTTCAACTGGCTGGACAACATGGACGGCGTGGCGGCCGGCGTTGGGGCGATCGCATCGGCGAATCTGTTTGTGCTCTCTGTGGGAGGGCGCAGCGAGATGGCCTATGTGCCGGTACTCCTAGCCGGCGCCACACTGGGGTTCCTGGCTCACAACTTCCCGCCCGCTCGGATCTTCATGGGCGACAGCGGAAGCGGATTCCTGGGTTTCGCATTGGCCACGCTCGCCCTCATGGGGTCGTACAAGGATGTCTCGAACGTTCTGGCCACGCTCCTGACCCCCGGGCTCATCCTGGCAGTGCCGATCTTTGACACTGCCGTTGTAACTGCGCAGCGCCTGCTCAATCGCCGGCCGCTATTTCAAGGCGGGCGTGATCATCCCGCTCACCGGCTCGTCGCCTTGGGCCTGCGGGAGCGGAAGGTGGTGCTGATGCTCTATGGTCTGAGCATCCTCTCAGGCGTCGTGGCCCTGGCGGCTTCGTTCCTGAGCCCGCCGGCCGGTTTGAGCATGTCCGTCCTCTTCGCGCTTGGATTCGTGGCCCTGGGATTGGTGCTGTCCGAGGTCCGTACCTATGACTCGCGTCCTGCGGGCAACGGAATCACCCCGCTGCCGTTGCCCTTCCGGAATAAGAGATGGATCTTGTTCATGTGTGTTGACCTCGCGCTGATCCCAATCGCATACTACGGCGCCCACCTGCTGCGTTACGACGGGGCGTTGTCTGCTTCGGTCACCTCGGCATTTGTAAGGACTCTGCCAGTGGTTGTCGCTGCCAAGATGGTTGGTTTCTATGCGACAGGCGTGTACCGCGGCAACTGGCGGTATGCCGGGGTCCTGGATTTCGTGAGACTGGCTCAGGGTGTGCTGGCTGGATCGCTGATCAGTGTCGCGGTCGTGTTCTTCTGGATGCGACTGCAGGCATTCTCAAGGGCAGTGTTCGTGCTGGACGGGATTCTCACGCTTACGCTGATCGCCGGCAGCCGGATTTCGGTGAGCGCGATCCGCGACTACCTGGTCGCCCACACAGAAAACGGACGCCGGGCGCTGATTGTCGGCGCAGACGGGCAGGGTGCGCTGCTCGTCAGGATGTTGCGCGATAACTCCGCCCTTGGCTACCGGCCGGTGGGATTCGTGGACGACGATCTTTCAAGGATGGGCAGCATGGTGCAGGGACTCGCCGTGCTGGGCAGCCGTAAAGATCTCGGCCGGCTCATCCGGCGGCATCACGTGGAGGAGGTCCTTCTGGCGACCCCGGCATGTCCACCTGAGGTAGTTCAAGAGATTCGGGCGCAGTGCGACGTGAGTGGTGTCGCGATGAAGCAACTAGGACTGACCCTGGGATAGCCAGGAGGGGGGTTGTTGTTCGAACGATAGAAGACAGGTGTTCTTCATGCGAAAGGATTATTGGCGGTCAAGTCGTAGTTATGAATAACCCCCGCAACCCTTGACCTACACTCCTAATCCCCCAGGCGGGGCGGTAACGCTGGAGCCGATCGGTGAGTTGGTGCATCGGCCGATGGGGATTCGCGTACTCATCGTAGATAACCAGGCTCTTGTCCGCCGAGGGGTTGCAGAACTGCTGCGCCTGTCGCGCGACATTGAGACCGTGTCCCAAGCCTCAGGGAAGCAGCAGGCAGTCCAGACGGCCAGGGAGCAGCGGCCGGATGTCGTGATCATTGAGCCGCAAATGCCGGACGGCGATGGCCTTGCCACGATCAAATCCCTCCGGCAGCAGTGCCCGGATGCGAGTATTTTGGTGCTCACCCAGAAGGAGGACCCAGAGGAAGCGATCCGCACGCTTGAGGCGGGGGCTGTGGGCTATGTGCTCAAGGACATCGAACCCGAGCACCTGTTGAGCGCGATCCACCATGTCGCCAGCGGCCGGGCAATGCTGAATCCCAAGGTGGCCCGGCACATCCTCGCCCGGCTGGCCTCCTCTAACGGCGTTTCGCCGAGCGAAAATCTGCGTGGGCGGGGCCTGACTGAGCGAGAAATTGAAGTCCTGGCGCAGCTCGCGAACGGCCTTACCGATCGAGAGATTGCCAGCAGGCTTTTTCTGTCCCAGGCTACGGTCAAGACACACCTCAAGTCGGTCTTCCGCAAGCTGGGCGCACGGAACAGAGCCCAGGCGGCCGCGGTCGCAGCGGTTTCTGGTCTGACCTTCCACCGCCCTCCCCAGGTTTCATAACCTCAGTCGAAGGAGGTGAAACTGAATGACTGTAGATCCTACTCCTCTCGTCGCCGGGCTGATCCTTCTTGTCTGGTTGATGCGCACGTTGACCGGTCAGTAGCCTCCTTCCTCGTTCTTGGGTTGGCCGCGGTAATGGGTCTCGCTTTAGCGCCTGCGGCCTCCGCGTCTGTTACTCTTTCCCCGCTGTCGCGTGATGCTCTCGACTATCTGAAGACCCGCGGTATCTTACCATTGTGGGTAGGTGCAACTCGACCGATTCTCTCCTCGGGCCTGCAAATCGATCCATCCCCCCCCGCCGCGCCTGATCGCGAAACGTTACAGTGGTTTCTTTCCGCCACTGGCCCGACGGCGAGGGTGGAGGGGGCGATGATGGCACCCTTTGGAGTACTTCGGTCGCGTGGCGCATTCTCGGAGTTTGCCGCCTCATCTGCATGGGCGCTCGGGTGGGCGGTCGACAGTTACACCGCGGAGCTGGCGGGCAAAATAGGTGACATGAATGTTCGGGCAGGAAGACTGACCCTGGGCTGGGGCCCGGCGCCGTCAGGTGACGGACTCATCTTCGCCGAGAGCGCCGGAGGATTTGATGCGCTCGAACTCTCATTCGTCTGGCATCACGTGCGGTTCACAAAACTCGTCGGATGGCTCGACGCAGGGCGGTCCATTATTGGAACCAGAATGGATATCC
>VBAI01000054.1 GCA_005882295.1 Candidatus Segetimicrobium genomatis
CCCTGCCGATCCGGTTGGGAACATCTACGCTACCGTCCGCGTCCTGCGAGGACACCTCGACCGATATGGCAGCAACCTCCAGCTGGCGCTCGCGGCGTACAATGCCGGCCACAACGCCGTCACCCGGTACAATGGCATCCCCCCGTTTCGGGAAACCCAGTGGTATGTCTACAACGTGATGACGCTCTACCGGCACCTGGCTGGAAGCTAGTCCCCCCAACTTTTCAACGTTTTTCGGGGGTCCCGGCACCGAAGTTGCTGTAAATCTCCATGGAACCGCCCAAGATCCCGGGGACGAGGCGCTTTCATATCTTGCAAGTTGTTCAGCAGTTTGTTAGAATTCTAGGCGTCCTCGCGACAAAGGCTAACCCAGGGTGACCTGGGGGCGCAAAGCTACGGGACCTGCCGGGGGAGATCGCCGGGAGGTCGGCCGGGTTGCCGAACGAGGAGTTTTGTTTCCCCCTCCTCGGCCACCCTGAAGTGCCCCGAAGATTTCGATCGATGAATTTTCGGGGAGGCTGACACAAGGGGGGCATTTTTATGGGATACAGAGCTCCTGCGCATCCAGTCCGGGAGGCCGCCCCGGCGGATGATATCGTCGTCCTCTTTCGTTCCTACCGTTCCCTCCGCAGCGCCGAGCTGCACGCGCGACTCACCACGCTCTTCATGCCCCTGGTGCACCAGGTAGCCCGGCGCTACGCCCGGTCCGGGATTCCCGTGGAGGACCTTCACCAAATCGGGTACATCGGGCTGATGAACGCGGTGACCAATTTCGACCCGGAGCGGAGTGTGAAGTTTGAGACATATGCCCGGCACCTGATTGCCGGGGAGATCCGGCACTATCTGCGGGACCAGGGGACTACGGTGCGGCGCCCGCGCTGGCTCTACGAGATGGATCACCGCATCACCCGGGCCATGGCCGACCTGACCCAGCGCAATGGCCGCGCCCCGACGCCCGCGGAGATCGCCCGCGTGATCGAGGCAGATGTAGACGAAGTGGCTGAAGTCCTCCAGGCACGCGAGTCGTTGCGGCTGGTCTCGCTGGACGAAGAGCGGGAAGGCGACGACGGCGCCCCGATTGCCCAGCGGGACCGCATCACGACCAAGCACGCCGCCGGCTCGATGCCGGTCGAAGATCGCGTGCTCATCGCCGATGCGATCGAACGCCTCTCGGGCCTCCAGCGCAAGGTGATCTACTACCTGTTCTACATGGATCTGACTCAGACGGAGGCAGCCCACAAGCTTGGTATTTCGCAGAAGCACGTCTCCCGAGTGATGCACGCTGCCCTGCGGCGGCTGCGAGAGACGCTACATCCGGAAGTAGTGTGAGCCAACGGCAAGGAGGGACAGGACGTGAAGACCGAGGAGCACGTGGTCGCACCGGAACTCCCAATCTATCCAATCCGCACCGTGGCGCGGCTGACCGGCGTGGACGCGCGGCGGATCCGGGCCTGGGAGAGCCAGTACGGGCTGCTTCGCCCGGCCCGCACGCGAGGCGGACATCGTTTGTTCAGCCAGCGCGATCTGGAGTTGATCCGGCGCATCAAGCGCCTGATCGATGAGGAAGGGTTGCGGCTGCAGGGCATTCGCCTGCTGCTCGAGGCCGAGTCGACCAGCAACGGCGATGCAAAACGTTGAACCGTTGAAGGTTGGATCGTTGGAACGTGACCGCACCAGTGCGGGGCTGCCACGTTTCAACGCTTCAACGTTTCAACGCATGAGGTGTTGAAATGGCTGGGAACGTAAAAGACCTGCTGCGGTCGCTGGTAGGCGGGATCGAAGGGCTGGTGGGCGCTGTGGTCGTCGGGATGGACGGCGCGACCATCGAAGCGCTGAAGGTCGATCCTAATTTCTCCGTGGAGGAGATTTCTGAAGAAGGCGCCGTGGCCAGCAAAGTGCTCGACTACATGTGTCAGAAACTGGATGGCGGCCCCATTGACCACATCATGCTGGTCGCTGAACGGTACATCGTCCTCCTGGCGATGGCCGGCCAGGACTACTATGTGGGGATCGTCATCAACCCCCGGGGAAACGTCGGCAAGGCCCGGCTGCAACTCCGCCGCTTCATGCCGGAAATTGCCTCTGTCCTCAACGCCGGCGTGGCCTAACCATCCAGGACGTTGGAACGTTGCAGCGTTGAAATGTTGAAACGAGAGGATCCCGATGGCCGATAACCCTTCCAACGCTCCAACATTCCAACGCTTCAACGAACCTGAGGGGGGCGTGGACGTGCAGACGGCCGACGTCGCAGTCGGAGGACTGCGCGGCATCCTGGAGGCGCTGCTGAAGGTGGAAGGCGTCACGGCCGCCATGGTCGTGGGCCGCGATGGGTTCGCCATCGAGGCGGTGTCGTCTGGCTCCGTGGAGACGGATTCGGTGGCGGCGATCGCCGCCAGCAGCGTGACGGCGGCCGAGGCGATGGGCGAGACGCTGAAACTGGGCGCGATGGGAACGATTTTGCTGGAATACGAGTTGGGTCCGGTGGCCGTGACCCCGGCCGGTCCAGATGCGGTGCTGGCGGTTGTCGGCAATCAGAGCGCCAATCTGGGCCGCGTGCGGATCGAGATGCGCAAGGTCCGTCAGGCCGTGGCCAGTCAACTCTAAATGACGACGAAGCGATCGGGTTCCAACGCGCTCGCAACGGGAGAGGCTCATGGCCATTGACATTGCAGAATTCAAACAGCGGCTGGGCATTTCCGACAGCGATACGACGCTGGAGTGCGCGTTGATCTTTCATGAAGCCCGGGGCCTGGAATCGCGCGGCCAGTTCGACGACGCGGTCAATGCCTATAAGAAGGTACTGGAGCTGGCGCCGGGTGACGCCGTGGCCTACGCCCGGCTGGCCTCTCTGTACGTCCAGCGGCGGACGCCCCGCGCAGCGGTCATGGTGTATGTGGCGCTGGCCGAGATGCATGTGGCCGTGGAGCGATGGGAGAAGGCGGCCGCGGCGTATGAGAAAGCCTCGGAACTGGCGCCCGATGACGCGGAGATCCACACCGCGCTGCGCGACGTCTACATCAAGCTCGGCAGACTCCGCGATGCGTCGAAGGTTCAGGAGCGGATCGACCGGAAGGTCAGCTCCCCGCGGCGGCCCGCGCCGGAGACGCCTGCCGCGTTGCCGCGGATGCCGGTCCCGCCCGCCGCGCCTCCGAACGGTGAGCCTCGTGCGTCTGTCGCCATGCCGCCGGTCGGGCGTGCCCCAGCCGCTCCGGCCCCGCCAAAGGCGCCACCGCCGAGAGTTCAGCCACCGAGAGTGCAGCCGCCGAGAGTCCAGCCGCCGGTTCAACCGGTGCGGCCAGAACCGCCGCAGGCTGAGCCTTCCGAGGCCGAAGCAGCAGAGGCGGAATTTCCGCAGCACGAACCGCCGCGGGCACAACCGCCCGCCGCACCGCCGGCTCCCGCGCGGCCACAGCCGCCCAGGGAGCGCCAGATTCCCAGACCGGCGGGCCGCCCTCAACTCGTGCCGCCACCCAGAGAAGAGCCGGCGCGTGGGAAGCCGCGCCCCCGCTCAGAATCCCTGGGCCAGATCCTGCTCGATGAAAAGATGGTAAGCCGGGAGCAGTTGGATCGGGCGATCCAGATGCAGCACCGCTCCGGCGGGCACCTCGGCCGGATCCTGGTGGAACAGGGGTCGTTGTCCGAGCAGCAACTGGCGAAGGTGCTGTCCCTGCAGTGGGGCATGCCGTACGTTGAGCTGTCGTCTTTGGAGATCGATTCCGATGTCGTGAAGGTCGTCCCGCAGCACCTGGCGCACCGGCACAAGGTGCTGGCGATCGAGAAGACCAGGAAGAAGCTGAAGCTGGCCATCGCCGATCCGCTCAACGTCGTGGCGTTCGACGACGTGCGGCTGGTCACCGGTCTGGAGATCGAACCGGTGGTCGCCGCTGAGCAAGATATCATGACCGCCATCGGCAAGCACTACGCCGGCGGCGTGAATCTGGAAGAGGCGATGCGTCAGGCGGTCACCGAAGACGTCGAGATCCCCGAAGAGAAGGGTGAGGAGTTCTCGCTCGAGAAACTGCGCACCCTCACCGAGGAGGCTCCGGTCGTTCGGCTGGTCAACGTGATCATCAGCCAGTCCATCAGCGACGGGGCCAGCGACATTCACATCGAGCCCCACCGCCGCAGCGTGCAGGTGCGCTACCGGGTTGACGGGCTGCTGCACGATGTGATGACGCCGCCCAAGGCGATGCAGGCAGCCATCGTGTCCCGGATCAAGATCATGGCCAACCTCGACATCGCGGAGCGCCGCCTCCCCCAAGACGGCAAGATCCACGTGGCCATCGAGAACAAGGAGTTCGACCTGCGCGTGTCGACCCTGCCCACGGTGTTCGGGGAGAAGGTCGTGATGCGCATCCTGGACCAGAGCAGCACCCGGCTGGGATTGGCCAAGCTGGGCTTCACGCCGGCCACATTGGAAATATGGGAGGCCATGTCCGACAAGCCGTATGGCATGATCCTGGTCAGCGGCCCGACCGGGAGCGGCAAGACGACCACCCTGTACTCTACGCTGCACAAGATCAACACGACCGACAAGAACATCCTCACCGTCGAGGATCCGGTCGAGTATCAGCTGCCGCGGGTGAACCAGGTGCAGGTCAACCCGAAAGCCGGCCTGACGTTCGCCAACGGCCTGCGCTCGTTCCTGCGGCAGGACCCTGACATCATCATGGTCGGTGAGATTCGCGACAAGGAAACCGCCGAGATCGCCATCCAGGCGTCGCTCACCGGTCACCTGGTCCTGTCCACCATTCACACCAACGACGCCCCCAGCGTGGCCACGCGTCTGGTCGACATGGGCGTCGAGCCGTTCTTGATCAGTTCATCCGTCATCGGGGTGCTGGCGCAGCGGCTCGCCCGGACGATCTGCGCGCATTGTAAGGAAGCCTATACGCCTCCGGTAGAGGCCCTGCAGCGCCTGGGGCTCAAACCCGAGCAGGGCGAGGAGATTGTCTTCTACCGCGGCCGCGGGTGCGACCGTTGCAAAGGGGCGGGTTACAAGGGCCGCGTCGGCATCTATGAGCTCATGCCGATGAGCGAGCCGATCCGCGAACTGGTCTTGAAAGGCGCCTCGTCGGCCCAGCTTCGCGATCAGGCGATCGTCGAGGGGATGAAGACGCTGGCCGATGATGGTATCCTCAAGGTGCTGGAAGGCGTGACGACCATCGACGAACTGCTGCGCGTCGTCTTCGTCGAGTAGCAAAGGGAGCTCTCTGACTGGGGGATCCGATGGTTGAAGCTTCTCCCGCCCGCCGACGGCGGCAGCTGGGTGAATTGCTTCTTGACGAACATCTCGTCACCCCCGATCAGCTCAACCGCGCCCTGGAGATCCACCGGGCCACCGGGGAGCGACTGGGGCGTGTGCTGCTGGACATGGGGGTGGTGGACCAGGAACATATCGCCCGCGTGCTCAGCCAGCAGATCGGCATCGAGTTTCTGCATCTCACCGGCCAATCGCTGCGGGAGGACGTGTTGCAACTGCTCCCGGCGACGTTGGCGAGCCGGCTCCAGGCCGTGCCGGTTGCCAAGGAGAACGGCATCCTCACCGTGGCGATGGTCGATCCGCTGGACGTTGTGGCTATCGACGACATCCGCCGGCATACGGGGATGGACGTGAAGGTCGCCGTGATCACGACCCGCGACTTCCAGTACGCCCTGAATCAGTATCCGGTCCTCGATGTGGCCGAGGAACTGGTGCGGGATCTGCCCCGGCCGCAGGTTCTCGATGAGGAAATTTCTCTGGAGCGGCTGCGCCGCATGGCGGACGAACAGCCGGTGGTGCGGCTGGTGAACCGGCTGACCGAAGAGGCTGTGCGGAAGCGGGCCAGTGATATCCACATTGAACCGCAGGAGCGGCACATCCGCCTCCGCTATCGCGTTGACGGCGTGCTGCTGACGCGCGGGACGCTGCCGGAGTACGTGCAGGCGCAGGTGGTCTCCCGCATCAAGATCATGGCGAACATGGACATCGCCGAGCGCCGCCTGCCGCAGGACGGCAGCTTTCAGACCCGGGTCGATGGGCGGGCCATCGATGTGCGCGTGTCGACCATCCCGTCGTTCTACGGGGAAAAAGCGGTGCTGCGGCTGCTGGACAAGTCGGCTCCCATCTACGATCTGGACAAACTGGGGCTGTCGGCGCAGAACTATGAGGTCCTGCGACGCATCATCCAGCGTCCGCAGGGGATCTTCCTGCTGACC
>VBAI01000161.1 GCA_005882295.1 Candidatus Segetimicrobium genomatis
TCTCCCGTGGGGAGAGGGGTGGGTGAGGGGGCGGCCCGCTCTCACTCAATAGAGTAACCTCTGCGTGCGGAGGGAGAACATGGACGAGCGAAAAGATCCGATGGCGCTGTGGGTGGGAACCTGGAGGCCGGAGGACGTCATCGATCGCGAATCCCGCGTGCTGACGCGCCGCGATCTGCCCGAGCGTCCCGGCGATCAGCCGGCCGAGTCGGACCCCAGGAACCAGTAGCCAGTCCAGAAGCCAGCCGCTGTGTGCTTTGGTTTACGCATAATCTCCCCGGGCCGCTTTATCTTCGGCGCATAACCCCACTCTTCAGTTCGTCGAGCAATCTCTCAAACCCAAGGCCGTTTTCCCGTCTAGGTGCAACGGCGGCAGGGAATACGTCCCGGCGTGGAATGACCTTCTTCAGTGGGAGCAAGCACATGACAGGTGGCCCCGAGTCTCACCGATCTCACCGACCCGTGAAGCGCAAACGGAAGAGACTCACCCGCGCCGAACGGGAAGAACAGGCACAGGCCCTCACCGTCAAGTTCATCGAAGAAATGGCCACCAGGCATTTCAACGAATTCCAGGTCGCCCTGGTGGCCGCGGGTCTCATGGGCCTCGCCATCTATTCCGTGAAGGACAGGGTCAAGGAAGGAGATCAAGATACTTTGCTCGTGCTCCGTCACATACTGCGCGATGTGTTCGAGGAAGAAGCCCTCAAGCGCATTCTCGTAGCGGAGCGGACGGCTGTGCTGAGGTGGGACGAGACCAGGCGAAACCCCGCAAAGCGGGAGTAGTGCGAAGGTCTACGGCTTCGAACGTTCCTCAAGCTGTCGTAGCAATTCCCCCACGCGCTCCATCTCCCTTGAGTACCCTGCCAGATCGCCCTGCCGCAGCAGTTGCTGGGCGCGGCGATAGGCGGCCGCCGCCTGCGTAATCAACTCCTGCACCGTTTGCGGGACGGCCGCACCCGCCGGCGGCTGCGGGGACCGGGGTGTCGCACCCAGCAGCCTGGCCACCGCGGCATCGAGCGTCTCCTCCATCACGATGCGGGGACCGCTGGCCACAATCACCCGCTTCAGCTCCGGCAGCTGGCTCCGCTCCGCCTGTAGGAACAGCGGCTCGACATACATCAGGGCGTTTTCCATCGGGATGATCAGCAAGTTGCCGCGGAGGACGCGCGACCCCTCCTGATTCCACAGGGTGAGCTGCTGGGAGATGACGGGATCCCGGTTGATGCGGGACTCCACCTGCATCGGCCCGAAGACGAGCCGGTCCTTGGGGAACCGGTACACGACGATCTCCCCGTAGTGGGGAACATCGTTGCGCACCGCCATCCAGGCGATCATGTTGTCCCGACCGGAGGGGGCGAACGGAAGGATGAGGATAAACTCCGGCTGCTCGCCGGACAGGCGCATGGTCACATAGTACGGCTCCACGCGGACCGTCTCGTTGCCGAACAGCTCCGTGGGGACCACCCAGACGTCCTCGCGATTGTAAAACACCCGCGGATCGCGCATGTGGAACGTGGCATACACCTGGGCCTGAATCTGAAACAGGTCCACCGGGTAGCGCAGGTGGGGGACGAGTTCAGGCGGTATCGCCGATGCGGGCTTGAAGAGCTCCGGGAAGATCTCGGCGAAACTTCCGGCCAGCGGATCGGAGGGGTCGACGAGGTAGAAGTCGACCGTTCCCTCGTACGCGTCGACGACCACCTTGACGGAGTTCCGAATGTAGTTGAGACCTGAGACCGGCGTGGCATACGGATAGCGATCGCTCGTGGTGTAGGCATCAACAATCCACTTCAGCCCCCCGCCCGCGACAACCAGGTAGGGGTCCTGGTCGTAGGAGAGGAACGGCGCGATGCGGCGGACGCGGGAGAGGAGCTCGCGGGCAAACAGCAGCCGGCTCTGGGTGGAAATGTCGGAGGAGAGCAGCAGGCGCGCATCGCCGAACCTGTACGCAAAGGCAAGGCGCCGCAGCGGGGTCAGCCGGACACCGCCCCGGCCCTGGTACGTCGTGTAGACGTTCGCATCGCCGCGCGGGTAATCGAGCTCTTGCACCCGGGTGTTGATGATGACATAGCGATCGGTGTGCTCTCCGAAATAGATCTGCGGGCGCTGGACCGCAAGATCAGCCCCGCCGGTCGGAGGGATGTCCTTGAGAAAGAACTCCGGCATCCCCTCTTCCGACACGCGATTGACCGGACTCATCACCAGCCCGTACCCGTGGGTGTAGACGAGGTGCTCGTTCACCCAGGTGCGCGCCTGGGGGGTGAGCCTCGTCGGGTCCAGCTCACGTGCCGCCAGCATCACCTGACGCTGGACGCCGGCGAGACGGTACCGGTCGATGTCCACGTCCCCGAAGACGTAATACGGGCGCAGCCCCTGCAACTGCTGGTAGGCTGAGAGCAGCGGGCGGTAATCCCACAGCCGCACGTTCTCGATCGTGGCCCGATTGCGAGCGGCGATCTCCGGGGTGACCGGATCGGCGGAGAACTCTCCCTCCTGGAGGTGATCCAGCCTGAACGCCCGCAGCGTCGCAGTGATGCTGTTGCGGATGTACGGCGTCTCGACGGTCAACTCGTTGGGCGCCACCCGTAGCTGCTGCACCAACCCGGGGACCACGCCCAGACCCACGGTCCAGGCCACGGCAATCACGAGGACCGTCAGCGCCGCCAGGCGGAACGTGCGCAGCCGCACATTCGCAAACATCAATCCCGCGCACACCACAAACAGGATGGTCAGGGCGCGCAGAGCCGGAAGGACAGCGTGGACGTCTGTGTACGAAGCGCCGACGATGGCACCGCGCGGCGAATACTCCAGGTCGAAGACGTCGAGCCAGAACCCCCAGCCCCGCACCAGCAAAACGCAGCCGGCCAGCAGGCTCAGATGCGCCCGGGGACCAGGTGGAAGCGTCCACACGCCCTGCACCATCTCCGAGGCGTGCCTGAAGTAGTAGCCTGCCGCGACCGCCAGGAACACGACCACCAGCCATGAGAACATCCACGATTCAATGAACCGGTAGACCGGAAGCCTGAAGGCAAAGAACCCGATGTCCCGGCCGAAGAGCGGATCGACGGCGCCGAACGGCCGCGCGTGCACGAACTGCTGGAACATCGGCCACCGCGCCGACGCGGAGACGCCGGTGATGAACGCCACCGCCGCCAGCCCGCCGACGACGATGCCGGACGAACGCACGCGCCGCGCCGCCCGACGGGATGCCCACCGGCCGCCGCCGCCAGGCTCCAGGTCGATCACGTTCTTGGATTCGGTCACCCGCAGGAACGGCCGGAGGTTTGGCCACACCAGCAACAGAACGGCAGCGGCGACAATGGTGGTGACCCCGATCCGCGACAGGAGCGGGACCCAGAAAACGCGGCGGTAGCCGACCTCCCCAAACCACAGCCAGTCTGTATACCACCGCGCCAGTGTAGGGACCAGGATAAAGAAGACGACGAACGCAGCGATCAGCCAGATCCGGATGCGCACCTCACGCCTCCATCACGATCCCCGACTTTGAAACGCGACCATACGCGCCGGTCCGACTTCGCGGCGGCTGGCTCGGGGCTCCTCCTCGCTCCGCGGCCGTCCACCTACCCATTCATGGATCGTCTCTTCGGAGTGTGACCTCGACTCCGAGAGAATTTGACCATTTCCGGCGTCGTTGTTACAATCAACCGTGATGAGCCAGACGACGGATACCGATGCACTGTCGCGCGAACAGGTCGTGCAGGTGCTGTGCGCGATCTTTGACCCGGAAATTCCGGTCAACATCTGGGATCTCGGGCTGATCTACGACCTGCAGATCGCCGGCAACGACGTCAGCATCAAGATGACGTTGACAGCGGTCGGCTGTCCCATCGGCCCGGCCATCGCCGGAGAGATCGAGAACAAGCTGCAATCGGTCGGCGCGGAACGCGTCTCCATCGACTTCGTCTGGAGTCCCCCCTGGTCCCCCACCCGCCTCACCGACGACGGCCGCCTGGCCCTGCAGAGTATGGGGTATCCCGTATGACTACCGGGAACGCGGGAACAATGACCCACTGAGCCTGCCAGTAATGTCGCGTTCCCGTGTTCCCGCGAAACCGCGTTCCCGTTTTTTCATTGTGCCGCCCGCTCGATCCGCGCAGCGAGCGCCAGGTCCTTCTCCGTCACGGCCTTCTCGCTGTGTGTCATCAGCGTGAAGGTCACCTTGTTCCACCCGAAGATCAGAATGTCGGGATGATGGTTGGCCTCCTCGGCCAGGCCGGCGACGGCGTTCACGAATCGCATCGCCGCCTTGAAGTCGGCCCGGGAGTAGGTCTTGCGGATCCCCGCCGGGGCGAGCTCCCATCCCGGCAGATCTTTGAGGCGATTGCGGATCTCACTGTCCGTCAGCTTGGCCATTGCAATCCCCCAAACTGCGGGACTAGGGACTGGGGACTAGGGACTGGTTACTACATATCGTCTCATCCAGTCCCCAGTCCCTAATCCCTAGTCCCGCTCTTGTATCGTTTACAGGCTTCCACAAATCGCTCTGCCATCGCCGGATGGCTTGCGAAATGGAGGTGGGTATACGACGCCAGAAGCGATGGCGTGCAGATCCCGTCGCGGCCTTGGGCGATCCCCCGGCCGCCGTCCGACGCGAATCCGAACTCTACCGGTCTGTTCACCGTGACCGTCGAGAAGTGAAACTCATGCCCCCGCACGCTCTCACCCTTTCGTAGCAGGAGCGTGTCGGTGGTCGCCTGCAGCGTCACATACCCGAGCGCTGCGAGGCGCGGCTGCATGAAGGTGACTAGGGGAAGGACGCCCGCCATGTCATACTCCCGGCCGACCCCGTCCACCAGCTGCCGCGCCAGGTACATCAACCCCCCGCACTCCGCATACATGGGGACGCCAGAAGCCGCCGCGTCCTTGATCGCGGCCCGCATCTGGGCGTTCTCCGACAGCGCGGCGGCGTGCACTTCTGGGAATCCTCCGCCCAGGTACAGGCCGTCCACCGCCGGCAGGCTGCGATCATGCATCGGGCTGAAGGAGACGAGACGGGCGCCGCGCGACTCCAGGAGGTCGAGCCCGTCCTGATAATAAAAAGAAAACGCTTCATCGTGGGCCACGGCGATGGTCACCGTCTGCAGTACCGGCATGGGTGGGAAACATGAGGGCCCCGGCACCACGAGTGGCGGCGCCTGACCTGCCGCCCGTATGAGGGCATCGACATCGACGTGCGTCTCCACCGCGTCGGCAAGGGCGTCTACGGCGCTGCCGGATGTCTGTGCTGCCGCCGGCACGAGACCCAGGTGGCGCTCAGGCAGGCCAAGCCGGCCGTCCCAGGGCAGGACCCCGAGCAGCGGCACGCCCGCTGTCTGCAGTGCGTCACGCAGCCATTGCTCGTGCCGGGACCCTCCAACGCGATCGGCGATCACCCCCGCGATGATCACGTCCGGATCGAACCCGGCAAACCCCATCGCGGCTGCTGCGGCGCTGCGCACGGCGCCCGCCGCGTCGACCACCAGAATCACCGGGACCTGGAGCAGCTTACTGACCTCAGCAGTCGAGCCGGCGTCCGTCCGGCCGTCCACGCCGTCGTAGAGTCCCATCATGCCCTCGGCGACCGCGATGTCCGCGCCGTCTGCCGCGCGCGCGAACAGTTCGACGACAGTGGCATGAGGTAGCAGCCAGGTATCCAGGTTGCGCGAAATTCGCGAACGCGCGCCACCATCCGCCGCCAGGGTGTGCAGCCCGGGATCGAGAAAATCGGGACCGACCTTGAACGGTTGCACCGTCAGGCCCCGACGGCGCAGCGCGCGGAGCACCCCCAGCGTCACCGATGTCTTCCCGGCTCCGCTGTGCGTGCCCGCAACGATGAGTCGTGGAATGTGCATGGGGGGTCTTCGGATGGGGTTCGACGGGCCCGAGGCCGCACCCTTGACACTCCACAGACCGCATGCTACGCTCTTTGTGTTTTTCGACCCCTGGAGCGGGATCAGACCCGTTTAGGTGGCTGACCAGAGAGGAGGTGAGGCCGACGATGAGTAGACTGACCCCGGCCCACCTGAGAGGAAAAGCTTCGTAGGGCGGTACGAATTGCCGTCCAGTAGGCGTCCTGGCTCGTGGGCCGGGGCGCTTTTCTTTTCCGGGCCTGACTGTCCGCAACGCGCGGCGGGTATGCTCAGAGTAGATCTCGCATGATGAGCATCACCAGCGTGCCGCGGCAACTACTCCCCATTCTGCTCGCCGCCGTCCTGCTCGTCCCGCAGGTGTCCGCGGCCAACTCTACGGCTGTCCATATCACTGACATCGCCTGGGAACCCGAGGGTCAGATCGGCAGGGTCCTCATTCAGCTGGATGGGCCGGTCGCATACCGTACCGAGGCCTCATCGAGTAGCATCGTGGTCGACCTGTGGCAGGCTCGCCACGCGCAGTGGCGGTTGCCAGCGGTCACGCATCCGTACGTCCGGTCGGTGCGAATCAACCAGCTGACCGACGACCTGGCCCGCGTGCGCATCGACCTGCTGCGTCCCGCGCGCTACAAGACCTTTCTCAGAGAGGATACGCACCAGCTGATCATCGTCGTCATCCCCCCGTGGATGGCCACATCTCCGCTGCCGACCAGCGTGGCGTATGACCGGCAGCGCGTCCGCACCGGCACCGGCGCGACCACCGCTCACGTCTTGCTGGTAAATCCGGCGGACCCAACGCTGGAGATCCGCCCCGCGCTGGCCGCCGACATGGTCTCGGGCTTCGAGACCACCAGCGTCATCGCCACACGCTATGAGGCCCTGGCGGGGGTGAACGGGGGGTACTTCGGCACGTCCTCCGGCATGCCGCTGGGCATGGTGGTCATCGACGGGCAGCTGATGACCACTCCGACCGACCGGCGCTCCGTGTTCGTCATCACACGCGATGGCAAGCCTGCGATCGTGCCGTTTGAATTCACCGGCCGAGTCGTCACGGTCGATCGCACCAGCCTGTGGGTATCCGGCGTAAACCATCCGCCGCATGCCGGAGGTCTGGCAGTGTACACGCGATTCTATGGCCCGCTCACTCCACCGTTGCAGATGGCGGCCGTCGTCCGCAACGACGTCGTCGAACATCTCACCACCGGCCGGATTCTGATCCCCCAGGACGGGTATGTGCTCGGCGTGGACGCCGGCGATACCGATCTGATCACGAAGTTCGTCAAGGTCGGCGCCCGTCTGTGGCTCCATCTGGACCTGTGGCCCGATCTCGAGATCACAAGCGCGGTCGGCGGGGGTCCCCGGCTGGTCAAAGATGGCCAGGTCTTTGTGCCCTTCGCCTGGGAGTGGTTCTCTCTACGGCACGTCCAGGAGCGCGCGCCGCGCACCGCCGTCGGGATTACCGCGGGCAACAAAGTGCTGCTGGTGACGGTGGACGGCCGGGGCGGCCGCCTGAATACCGGGATGACGCTCCGCGAGATGGCGGAGTTGATGGTGCAGCTGGGTGCGCGCGATGCGATGAACCTTGACGGCGGATCCTCGGCGACCATGGTGGTGGGCGGCCGTGTGGTGAACGATCCGTCGGATGGCTTCGAGCGCCCAATCGCCTCCGCGCTGCTGGTGGTCCACAGGGCTGATGCGGTGAACCTCGCCGGGCAGATGACCACGGCGCGCACGCGGCCCCTGAATCCTCCGGCACGCAACTGGGACCTCGACGATCTGGACCCCGACCCGCAAAACACGCCGCGGTCCTACCCCTCGCAGTAGCCGCCGTTACCGGATCGTTGCACCCTGGTGGGTACTATGCACCTGCCCGTCGAACTTCCCATGACTGGACGTCCTGTCGGCCGGAGTCCCTGTCTCTGCCATGCGCAGCCCGCCGAAGCGATCAGCCAGAGAGTTCCTGGACACGCCGGGACAGGATCCGGTTGCGCTGGCGAGATTGCTCAATGACATTCGCCGCACCAACCGGTGGTTCGGCGGATATCCGCTGGTGCTGACATACCTGCGCCGCGTCGTGAGAGTCCTCTCGCACCGCCCGATCACCCTGCTCGATGTAGCCACGGCCGGCGCCGATGTCCCCCGCGCGATCGCGGCCTGGGCCCGCAGGCAACAGATCCCCCTGCGCATCGTTGCGCTGGATCTTAGCGAGGAGATCCTCGCCCAGGCGCGCCGGCGCACCGACGCGTATCCGGAGATCACGCTGCTGCACGGGAACGCGCTGGCACTCCCGTTTCCCGACCGCGCGGTGGATGTGGTGATTTGCGGGCTGGCGCTGCACCACTTTCCATATGACGAGGCCGTACGCGTCCTCCGGGAGATCGCCCGCGTGGCGCGACATGGGTTTATCGTCAACGACATCCTCCGCTCGTGGGGCGCATACCTGGGCGCGTGGCTGGACACGCGGCTGTTGAGTCGCAACCGCCTCGCGCGCCACGACGGCCCGCTGTCAGTGCTGCGCTCGTTCACCGTCGACGAGTTTCGCGCCATGGTGACCCAGGCTGGTCTGTCTGGCGTTGAGGTACGCAGGCATCCGATGTTTCGGGTCGCACTAATCCGCTGGCCCCCCACGCGGGATCCCCCACGCCGGCCCCGCCGGCTCGGGGCGGAGCGCGGGAACGCGGGATCCCCCACGCCGGCCCCGCCGGCTCGGGGCGGAGCGCGGGAACGCGAAACTGTATCTCCACGGACATGAGTTTCGACGCCGACGTCATCGTGGTGGGCGCCGGGCCGGCGGGGAGCACGGTCGCCATGCTTCTCGCCGCGAGCAGCGTGCGGGTGCGGATCGTCGACCGAGCCACGTTTCCGCGCGACAAACCATGCGGCGACTACTGCAACCCCGGTGCCGTCGGCCTCCTCCGCGACCTGGGGATGCTTCCGGCCGTGCTCGACGCGGGGGCCGCGGTGATTTCCGCGATGCGGGTGTATGCGCAGGATGGCAGCCGATTCGAGGCGCCGTTCCCGGTGGGGGATGGCCTGCTGCTCCCGCGGTTGCGCCTCGATGCGGCATTGCTGGGCCACGCCTCGCGCGCGGGCGCGGTGATCGAGGAAGGCGTCGCGGTGGAGTCGGTGCGCATCCACCCGGACGCTGTCGACGTGCAGATGGCCTCCGGCCGCCGGCTGCGGGCGCGACTGCTCATCGCTGCGGATGGGATGCACTCCACGATCGCCAGGCGGCTGGGGCGCCTGCGCGTGCCCGCGGCGGCGCGATACACGGTTGGTGCCTATTTCTCGAGCCTCAGCCACACCACGCCCGGAGGTGAACTGCATCTCGGCTCCGGTCTGTACGCGGGCGTCGCCCACTTCGGCGGTGGCGTCGCCAATGTCTGCATGGCCCTGCCCCGCCGGCTGTGGCGGCGGGCGGGCCCGCAGCCGACGTTTGAGGCTGCCCTGACATGCCTGCCGGCCCTGGCGGAGGCGATGGCCGGTGCTCGGCGGGAGAGCGCCTTCCGCTGCTGCGGGCCGGTCGGGTTCGCCGCCCGCGATCCTGTGGCCGACCGCGTGTTGCTGATCGGAGATGCGGGAGGGCAGATCGAACCGATGACGGGTCAGGGAATTTTTCTGGCCCTGCACTCCGCGTCGCTCGCGGCCGGTGTGGCTCTCGAAGCGGTCCGCACCGGCGATCTGTCGCGGCGGCGGCTCGCGACGTATGCGCAGCGCCGCCGGCTGGAAATCGCGGGGAAGCTCGCTGTCTCGCGCTGGCTGCAGCGCCTGGCCCTGCATCCAGGGATCACCCCGCTGCTGGTGGGGCGGCTCAGGGCGCATCCATCGCTGGCCGGAGATCTGCTCGGCGCCACCGGGGACGTCCTCCGGCCCGGCAGCGTCCTCTCGCCAGCGTACCTGGCGCGCCTGTTCACCTGACGCGATGCATCTCCGGCACGAGGCCCTGGTGGATGCCTCTCCTGAGACGGTCTATGCCCTGGCGGCGGATGTGGAACGGTGGCCGTCGCTGCACCGCGCCTACCGGTGGTGCCGCGTCCTGGCGCGGACGCCGGACGGGCTCGTCTTCGAGATGACCGGCCGCATCCGCGGCTGGCCGGCGCGGTGGACAGCGGTGCAGGAGCGCCAACCGGCCGCCAACCGGCTGGTCTTCCAACACATCAAGGGCATCACCACCGGTATGCGGGTGGCGTGGTCCCTCTCCCCGCAGCGCGGCGGCACCGCCGTGATCATCGAGCACGAGCTGATCATGCGGTGGCCGCTGGTGGGCCGTGCGATCTCGGACCTGATCGTCGGACCCGTCTTCATCGACTGGATCGCGCGCCAGACGCTCTCGGCCATTAAACAGGCGGCTGAAGGCGCGCAGGCAAGGATCGGATAGATTGGCACGCCCTAGAGGAGGAACCTCGATGCCACGCGTCGTGGTCACAGGGATCGGAGCGGTCACTCCAATCGGCACCGCGGCGGCGGGTCTGTATGCTGGAATGCGCCGGGCGCAATCGGCGGTGGCGCGGATCACGCGCTTTGACCCGTCACCATTTCGCTGCCAGGTGGCCGCCGAGGTTGGAGACTTTGACCCGCTCGCCTACATGGACGCGAAGCGGGTAAAGCGCCTGGACCGCTTCGCGCAATTCGCGGTGGCGGCCGCCCGCCAGGCAGTGGGCGATGCCGGCCTGCACCTGGAAGACGAGGACCGCGATCGCTGTGGATGTTTCATGGGAGGCGCGCTGGGGGGCGGCGCGTTTGCCGAGGAGCAACACGAGATCTTCCTGCGCGAAGGCATCAAAAAGGTACGACCAACGCTGGCCCTGGCGGTGTTCAGCGGGTCGGCGTCGTGCAACATCGCCATCGAGTTCGGGCTCACGGGACCCACGAGCGCCAACTCCGACAGCTGCAGCTCGGGGGCAATCGCCATCGGTGAGGCGTTCCGGTGGATCAAGGCGGAGGAGGCCGACCTGATGCTGGCCGGCGGCGTGGAGTGCCCGCTCTCGCCCCTCATCTTCGGGGCGTTCGATGTGATCCGGGCCATGTCGACCCGCAACGAGGAACCGGCGCGCGCCTGCCGGCCTTTCGACCGGGACCGCGACGGCTTTGTGATGGCCGAAGGGGCGGCGGTGCTGGTGCTGGAATCGCTGGACCACGCCATGAGGCGTGACGCCCCCATCTACGGGGAGATCCTGGGCTACGGCACCACCAACGACGCCTACCATATGACGGCCCCCCTGCCGTCTGGAGCCCAGGCGGCTCGAGCGATGCGCCTCGCCCTGCGTGAGGCGGATCGAACCGTCGAGCAGGTCGGCTACATCAACGCACACGCCAGCAGCACGCCGCTCAACGACACGGTGGAGACAAAGGCCATCAAGACCGTCTTCGGCGAACACGCCTACCGCGTGCCGGTCAGCGGGACCAAGGCCATGCACGGCCACGCGCTGGGCGCCACGGGGGCGATCGAAGCGGCGATCTCGCTGCTGGCATTGCGGCATGACTATCTCCCGCCGACGATCAACCTGGACGCGCCTGACCCGGAGTGCGATCTCGACTACATCCCGCACGAAGGCCGCGACGTGCACGTGGACACCATCCTGAGCAACTCGTTCGGGTTCGGTGGAATCAACGCGAGTCTGGTGCTGGGAAGATACAACCCGTGATTAGTGAGTCGTGATTAGTGATTCGGCCGATCCTTTCTTGATGACCGTGCGCATCTCGGAGCTTTGCGAATCACGAATCACGAATCACTAATCACCGCTCCCGATCGCGTAGCCGGGGAAGGAACCATATCGCCAGCAACACGACGATCACCCCACCAAGGGAGACCGCGGGCCCGACGCCGATCACGTCCGCCGCGGCGCCCACCGGAAGGCTGCCCAGGGCAAATCCGCCGAACGTGACCATGCTGTAAAGGCCCATCAACCGCCCGCGGGCATGCGGCGGCGCGGCGAGTTGTATCAGCGTGTTGGCCGTGGACAGCGCCAGTGACTGCGCGGTGCCGATGAGCACGAGCAGCGCCAGCGCTACATGGAACGACGGCACGACGCCAAACGCCGCCACCAGGATTCCGAAGATGAGCGTGGCCGTCCCCAGCAGGACTCCCATTCCCCGCGCTTCCGAGACCCGTCCCACCAGCAGGACGGCCGCAAGCGTCCCGGCGCCGGGGGCGGCCTGCAGCAACCCCAGCGAGGTGGCGCCGACATGCAGCACCTCGCGGGCAAACGCCGGCATCATCCGGATGTAGGGCCGGCCGAAGAAACTAAGCACCAGGAGCGCCCCCAGAAACCGCCGCACCCGCCGGTCCGCGCGCAGCAGCTGAACGCTTTCGCGGAGATCGTCCGACAGCGGAGCGCGCGATGGGGCCTGCTGAGGCGGCACGGTCATGACCCACAGGGCGGCCACGACCGCAAGAAACGACGCCGCATTCAAGTAGAAGCACCCCGCCTCGCCGGCGGCGGCAATGATCACGCCGCCCAGCGACGGGCCAAAAATCCCAGACCCATTGAAAGCCACGGAGTTGAGCGTGACAGCCGTCAGCACTTCGCGTTCCTCCACCAGCTGCGGCACCAGAGAATGCCGCGCCGGGACGTCAAACGATTGCACCAGCGAGTTGAGCGCACCCAGCACCAGCACCTGCCAGATCTGAATACGGCCTGTGGCCGTGAGCAGCCCCAGCACACCGGCGCTGATCAACAGAAAGAGGTTGGTGGCGAGCAGCACCCGGCGGCGGTCCATACGGTCGGCGGCGGTGCCGCCGACCAGCGCGAACATCAGCCGGGGCACCGCCTGAGCGAAGGCCAGGATCCCCAGGTAGAGGGGCGATTGGGTAAGCCGGTCGACGAGATACCCCAGCGCGACAAACTGCATCCAGGACCCGGTGTTCGAGATCACCAGCCCGATCCACAACAGCCGGAAGTCGCGATGCCGTAATGGAGCGAACGCCGAAACGCGGGGGGCAGGTAACACGGCCACCTGCGCGGTTAGGCCAGGAAGGATTGGATGATCAAGACGAACGCCAGCGTCGCCAGCAACACCACCAACGACAGCCCCAGCACCGCCACCACCGCCTGCGGCCATCCACGGATGAGCGCTGCCCCGAACAACACGCCCACCGTGACAAACAGGGTGCTCACCGCCGCCAGCGATCCCGACAGACGGGCCGGCACCCGCTCCGCGTCCCCCGTGGCCACAGGTTGTTCGGCCGGGCTCAGATAGTATGGAACGTCGGTCACCACCGTGACGCGGTGACCTTGACGCCGGCGGAAGTAGAGAGCGAGTTTCAGGAGCAGCGGCGTCTGCCCGTGCAGGAAGAAGTGCCACCACTTCGCCGGCACAAACTCCGGCAGCACCACCGTGATCTGCTGGTCGAATCCCGTCTCCCACTCCAGGCCGTCCAGGAACCGCAGCAGGGGACCGAGTACCGAGCGATACGGCGAACTCAGGATGCGCAGCGGCACCCCCATCCCCCAGCGTTCCCACTTCTCTTTGAGCGCCTGGGTCCTCCGCGGGTCGATCTCCACCGCCACGGCCACAACATCACCGCTCAGCGACTTCGCATAGCGCAGCGCGGGCAGCACCCCGCGGTGCAGATCCCCCACCGGGATCACCACTTTATGCCGGCGGATCGGGTCGGGGATCTTCGCGCCTTCCAGCGTGAGCTGGCTCCGCACCTCGTCATAGTGCCGGTGGATCTTATACATCATCCAAATGTTCACCGGAATCAGGACCAGGACAATCCAGGCACCGTGCAGGAACTTCGTGGCCACCACTACGACCAGGACGATCGCGGTGACCGTGGCGCCGATACCGTTGATCACCATGTGGCGGATCCAGCCAGGCTCCCGGTGCGTCCACCACCGCTTCACCATCCCGGCCTGCGACAGGGTAAACGACAGAAACACGCCCAGGGCGTAAAGCGGGATCAGCGCGTGGGTGCTGGCGCGAAAGAGGTAAACCAGGCCGCCACTCAGCAATGCCAGCACCACGATGCCGTTGGCAAACACGAGCCGGTCGCCGAGGTTGGCCAGCTGGCGGGGCAGAAACCCATCGCTGGCCAGGATCGAGGCCAACCGCGGGAAGTCGGCAAAGCTGGTGTTGGCGGCCAGGATTAAGATCAACGCGGTCGACGCCTGGACCAGGAAGTAGAAGGGTCCAGTGCCGAGGATCGTGCGCACGATCTGGGAGACGACGGTCTCCCGGTCGTTCGGCGCGATGCCGAGTTGATGCGCCAGGAACGTTAGGCCCACGAAGAGCGCAATGAGGATCCCCGCCATCCAGATCAGAGTGATGCCGGCGTTGCGGGCCTCCGGTGGACGGAAGGCCGGAATGCCGTTGCTGATCGCCTCCACTCCGGTCATGGCCGCCGAGCCGGAGGCGTAGGCGCGAAGGATCAGCCAGAGCGAGATGGGTGCCAGCGATGGCCCAGGGACGACCTGCGGGGAAAGAGGGGCCTGCCCGAGCGTACGCCACAGGCCCACGATCACGGTCAGTCCCACGGCGCCGATGAAGAGATACGTGGGAACCGCAAAGATCGTCGCCGACTCGCGGACCCCCCGCAGGTTGATCAGCGCGACGACCGCGATGGCCAGCACGGCCAGCGAGACCCGCATGTGGAACAACTCCGGCGCCGCCGACGTCACCGCCGCGATGCCGGCCGCGACGCTCACCGAAACGGTAAGGACGTAGTCAATCAACAGCGCCGCGGCCGCCGCCAGCCCGGGCCACATCCCCAGGTTGTCGTGCGCGACGATGTACGCGCCCCCGCCTGACGGATAGGCGTGAATCGTCTGATGGTAGGAAAATGCGACGATGGCCAGCACCGCGGAGATCGCGATCGCCACCGGCAGCGCCAGCGCAACGGCAGCCGTGCCGGCGGTGACCAGGACAATCAGGATCTCCTCTGTGGCGTAGGCGGTGCTGCTGAGGGCGTCAGACGAAAAGACCGCCAGACCCTTGAGTTTGGAGATGCGCTCGTGGATGAGCTGGCTGGTCGCGAGCGGTGGCCCGATGAGCGCGCGCTTCAGGCCGGTTCTGATCATCGGAAACGCTAGAGTTACGGGACTAGGGACCAGGGACTGGGGACTGGGAACTGACAAGAACAACACAGTAGTTACAAGTCCCTAGTCCCAAGTCCCCAGTCCCGCAGTTTCGCCTATTTGGCATGCTGTGCCACCCTGGGGCGCACCGGCTCCTCGGTGATGGAGGTCCGGCGACTGATGGCCACGGCCACCGCGACCAGCAGCAGCGCGACGCCGACCACGGTCAGCCGCACGGCCACGGTGAGAGGCTGGATAACGACCGGGGCGATGAGGATCGCCACCAGGTTCATCACTTTGATGAGGGGGTTGAGCGCCGGCCCGGCGGTGTCCTTGAGGGGATCGCCCACGGTGTCGCCGATCACACCGGCCTTGTGTGCATCGGTGCCCTTGCCGCCCAGATAGCCGTCTTCAATCTTCTTTTTCGCGTTGTCCCATGCCCCGCCGGTGTTCGCCATGAACACCGCCAGGAGCTGCGCCGTCAGGATGGCCCCGGCCAGGTATGCGCCCAGCGCGCCCGCGCCCAGCCCAAAGCCCACGAGGACCGGGGCCGCGATCCCGATCACCCCGGGGCCCAGCAGTTCCCGCTGCGCCGCCTTGGTGACGATATCGACGCAGCGTGAATAGTCGGGCCGAGCCTTCCCCTGGAGCAGGCCGGGAATTTCGCGGAACTGCCGCCGGACTTCCTCCACGACCAGGAATGCCGACCGTCCCACCGCCCGGATCAGGAACGCCGAGACAAGGAACGGGACCGCCCCACCGATCAGCAGGCCGATGAAAATGAGCGGCAGATTCACCTGGATGCCAACGCGCGACAGCATCTCTCCCGCCTGCTGCGCTCCTGCGCCGATGAGCTCCTGGATGTTCACGAAGAGCCTGGCCTCGTCGATAAACGAGCGGAAGAGGGCGATCGCGGCCACCACCGCTGTGGCGATAGCGAATCCTTTGGTCAACGCCTTGGTCGTGTTCCCGATCTGGTCGAGCCTCGCCACGATGCGTCCGGCCTGCGACTCGCCGTGCTCCACCCCGGACATCTCGAAGATGCCGTTGGCATTGTCCACGATGGGACCGAACGTATCTTCCGCGAGAATGAACCCGGTGGTCGTGAGCAGGCCCAGGCCGGCGAGCGCGATCCCGTACGCCGCCAGCGCCACGCTGCCGCCAAAGATCTGATACGAGGCGAAGAGTGTGACGGCGATGGCCAGAATGGACCACACCGTGCTCTCCAGCCCGCTGCCCAGTCCCGTCAGCAACAGGGTCGCGGGTCCGGTCTTCGCCGAGTACGCGATCTCGCTCACCGCCGCGCGGTCCGGGTGGGTGAACAGCTCTGTAAGCCTGCCGATCACGACTGCCAGGCCGATGCCGACGAGTGTGGCCAGCCCAAACCGCCACCCCAGATCACCGGTCACCGGGTCGCGCAGATACACGAGACTGACCAGCCCGAAGCCGACCGCCGAGATCCCCGCCGCGGTCCAGAACCCGATATTGATCGGCTGCATCGGATCGCCGATCGCCTCATCTTTGCCCCGCACGACCCAGGTGCCGACGAGTGAGGCAAAGACCCCGATGGCGCGGACCAGCAACGGGTAGATAATCAGTTTCAGCGCGAACGCGCCCGCCCCAGCCACCCCTCCGTAGTGGGCCACGAACTCCGGATCCAGCATCGCCGCCGCGCCCAGGATGATCGCCGCGACCAGCGTGACCTCATAGCTCTCGAACACGTCGGCCGCCATGCCGGCGCAGTCGCCCACGTTGTCTCCCACGTTGTCGGCGATCACGGCCGCATTCCGTGGGTCGTCCTCAGGAATGCCAACCTCCACTTTTCCGACGAGATCGGCGCCGACGTCTGCCGCTTTGGTGTAGATCCCGCCGCCCACGCGCATGAACGCCGCCACCAGGGAGCCCCCGAAGCCGAAGCCCACCAGCACCCGCATCGCGTTCTCTTTGAACGCCATGAAAATGATGGTGGCGCCCAGCAGCCCCAGGCCCACCGTGAACATCCCGGAGATCGTGCCCGCCTGGAACCCGGTCCGCAGCGCCTCCCGGTAACTGCGCCGCGCGGCATTCGCCACGCGCACGTTGCCGTGCACGGCGGACGTCATCCCGACGAAACCGGCGCCGTACGAGGCAAAGCACCCCAGCAGGAACGCGCCGGCGACGCCAACGGCGAGCACGGGATGCTGCGCGTAGATCGGAGCGTAGAGGAGATACAGCCCGGCGGTGACCACCACGATGAACGGCAGCATGGTGCGCAGCTGCCGCCGGAGGTAGGCCATCGCGCCTTCCTGAATCGCGGTGGCCACGCGGACCATGGAGTCGGGACCGGGGTCCCGACGCAACACCAGACGGCGCAAGTACAATCCGTACCCCAGCGCGATGACGCTGCTGAAGAGCACAATCCACAACAGGATGGTTTCCCGCGGGCCAAATTGCGGTAAGGAAATCGTTGCCTCGCTCATGAGTCCCCCCATCACCTGGTGCCGTTGCTGGGCCCGCAGCCGGGCCGGTGCAGTTTTTTCCCATTCTACCTACAAGCGGCTCGGGACGGCCACGTTGACGTTAAACCGGTTCATCGCCACCGGGAGCCCTTCGCGGAGCGCCGTGTCGATGGCCTCTGCTGCCCGGTCCAGGGCCACCTCCATCACGGCCCGTTCCTCCACCGTGAACGGGGTAAGCACGAAATCCGCAGGGTCCATCCCCGCCGGCGGCCGACCGATGCCCACCCGCAGGCGTGGGAACGCGTCACTCTCCAGAGCGTCGATGATGGAACGCAGCCCGTTATGCCCGCCATGGCTCCCGCCCGGGCGCAACCGCAACCGCCCCAGGGGGAGGTCCAGATCGTCGACGACGACCAGCAGATCCGCAAGCTTTGCGCGATGCCTGCGGCGGAGGTCCGCCACCGCGGTCCCACTCAGGTTCACGTATGTTTTCGGTTTCGCCAGCAGCACCCGCCGGCGCGCGACGGTTCCACTGCCAACAGTGGCCCACCCGTCCTCTTGGTTCACCGCGATGCCCAGGCGATGCGCCAGCCGGTCAATGACCTCCCACCCAACGTTGTGGCGGGTATTCCGGTACCGGCGGTCAGGGTTGCCAAGTCCGATGATGAGCTTCATAGGAACAGTCCGCAGTGAACAGTCAGCAGTCGGCAGTCACCAATCCGCCAGATGCATGTGGACTGCTGACTGCAGACTGCTGACTGTGAAACTGATGGCTAGGTACTCTTCTCTGCCTTGGAAGGTGATTCAGCTTTCGCCGCCTTGGCAGGTGCCTCAGCTTTCGCTTTCTCGGCCTTCTCAGGTGCGCCGGCCGGTTTCGCCTCGCCGGGCGCAGCCGTAGCCGCCGCGGCCGCAGGCGCCTCACCCGTGGCTGCCGCCGCTTCCGGCGCGGCGGCCGGCGCCGCCTCCTCCACGACCTTCGGGACCACAACGGAGACGACGACTTCCTCGGGCGCAGTGACGACCGTGACGTCGGATGGCACGACGAGATCGCGCACGTGGATTGAATCGCCGACCTCCAGCGCGCTGACGTCACAGGCGATATGCTGCGGGATCTGCATCGGAAGGCATTTGACCACGATTTCGCGCAGGTGCACCTCACCGACACCGCCTTCGGCGATCCCGGCGGCCTGTCCGGTGAAGGTGATGGGGACGTGGGCTTCGACCATACGGGTCAGGTCGATAGCGTAGAAATCCACATGCGTAATGTTGCGCAGGAAGATGTCCCGCTGCAGATCCTTGACCATCACGGTCCTGGATTCTTGATCGCCGTTGGCGAGCGCCAGATCGATGAGGACGTTCATGCCGGACGTTGTGTGCAGAGCGGCGCGCAACGCCTTGCTCTCCACGGCGACCGGCATCGGATCCCGCCCCCGCCCGTAGACGATTCCCGGGATCAACCCATCGCGCCGGAGCCGGCGGACGTGGTTCTTTCCCAGGCCGTCCCGCCGTTTCGCTTCCAGGGTGACGCGCTCCATGGCATGCCTCCAAACGAAAAAGCCGGCAATTCCCCGGCTGAAAGCCGAAGGCGATTATAGCACGAAACGACGGGACTGGGGACTAGGCACGGGCCGCCTCCTAGGTTGGAACCCCCTCCTCAACGTAGCGGATTAGTTCAACGTTGGCATTCGTTAGGAGCTCCAATGACAACGGGTCAGGATAATCGCCTTCGAAGACAATCCGCATGATGCCGACGTTGAGAAGAATCTTCGCACATGTCAGGCAGGGGAGATACGTGCAGTAGACTGTCCCGCCTACGACAGAAACACCATGATAGGCCGCCTGAATGACGCAGTTCATCTCGGCGTGAATGCACAGACACGTATCATGGCTGGTTCCTGAGGGTGCGTCTCCGGCACAGCGAGCGCATCCGCCCTCTCCGCAATTGACGACACCTCGAGGTGTGTCATTATACCCTGTCGTGAGGACCATGCGATCTTTGACAATCACAGCTCCGACTTTACGACGGCGGCACGTCGACCGAGTTGAGGCGAGGTGGGCCATTCGCATGAAATAGGCATCCCAACTTGGACGCGTCACCGGATAACCTCCCAACTGCGTCTACCTAGTCTCCTTGGTCTACCTGGAGACGGAGTTCATCCTCCAGTTTATTTCGTCCCAAAGAGTCTATCGCCCGCGTCGCCGAGGCCGGGCACGATATACCCGTGGTCGTTGAGGTGACTGTCCACGGCCGCCGTGTAGATCTCGACGTCCCGGTGGGCATCGTGCACCTTCTTGATCCCCTCGGGGGCGGAGATGATCGCCATGACCTTGATGGTCCGGCAGCCCCGCTGCTTGAGCGCGTCGATGCAGGCGACGATGGATCCTCCGGTGGCCAGCATCGGGTCCACGATCATCGCCTCCCGCTCCGCAATATCGACCGGAAACTTGGCGTAGTAGGTGACCGGCTCGAGACTCTCCGGATCCCGGTAGATGCCCACGTGCCCGATGCGGGCCGTCGGGATCAAGCGGGAGACCCCGACCTCCATCGCCAATCCCGCCCGCAGAATCGGGATCACCGCGATCTCCTGTCCGGCGATGCTGCGGCCCTTCATCGTCGCCAGCGGCGTTTCCACCTCCACCTCGCGCGTGGGATGCGCGCGGGTCACTTCGAACGCCATGAGCATCGCCAGCTCTTCCACCAGTTCCCGGAACTCCTTGTGGCCGGTGCGTTTGTCCCGCAGGATCGTCAGTTTGTGCAAGATCAACGGGTGATCAAAGACGTACACTTTTCCGGTCGTCACCGGCGCACCCTCCCTGTCACGGACTTTGCCGGGAATGCGGGAACGGGGAAACTCCCACGCCGGCTTTGCCGGCTCGGGGCGGAGCGCGGGAACACACACATCAGGGTTTTCTCCGGGCTTTTCGCGTTCCCACGATCCCGCGCTCCCGCGTTGCCGAAATTTTCCCTTCGACCGCGGCGAGCTTCTTAATCCTGCGTTCGTGCCGGCCTCCATCAAACGGTGTCTCCAGCCACACCCGCACCGTATCCCTGGCCACATCACTCCCCACGACGCGCTGGCCGAGCGCCAGCATGTTGGCGTTGTTGTGGGCGCGGGCCAGCCTGGCCGTGGTCACGTCGTGGCACAGGGCGCAGCGGATTCCGGGCACCTTGTTGGCCACCATCGCCTCGCCATTGCCGGATCCGCCAAGCACGATGCCCCGCTCGCACTCTCCCCGGCTCACGGCCTCGGCCGCCGGGGCGACAAAATCTGGATAATCCACCGGGTCGTCCGAGTGCGTCCCGAAATCCCGCACCTCGTGGCCGAGTTCGCGGAGGAGGAGCTTGATGTCTTCTTTCAGCCGGTAGCCGGCGTGATCACTGGCGATGGCGATCTTCATACGCCGTCACACCCCCAGGTCACGCGCGGGAATCGCCCCTTCCCGCACGAGCCGGGGAACATCCGTCGTCATGTCGACCACCGTGGACTCCCGACCCAGTGGAGCGCGCCCACCGTCCAGCACCAGGTCGACGCGATCGCCGAGATCGTAGACGGCCTGCTGTGCGGTGGTCGGCGGCGGCATGCCATGAGAGTTTGCGCTCGTCCCCACAATGGGCATCGCGATGGCCCGGATCAGGGCACGCGGCAACGGGTGTCCAGGCACGCGCAGGGCCACGGTGTCCCCGCCCCCGCTCACCGCCCGAGGCACCCGGTCGGACCGCCGAAAAATCAGGGTCAGCGCCCCGGGCCAGAAGCGGGCGATCAACCTGCGGGCCGCCGGGCCGACCCCGCGGGCGTAGTCATCCAGCTGGGCCGCATCGGCCAGCAGCACCGGTACCGCCTCTGTCGGCGGCCGACGTTTGATGGCAAAGATGCGCTGCACGGCCCCTTCGTCGTCGATGCGGCACCCCAACCCGTAGACCGTGTCGGTCGGATAGACGACGACCCGGCCTTGCCGCAGGGCCTCAATCGCCCGGCGCGGCGCCTGGCCGTCCTCGCCAGACACACGGAGAATTGAGACCTGACCGAGATCGAACGGGCGAAGATTCGAGAAGGTCAGCGCATAATAGGACATCGCCTACTATTTCCGCTCGCCTCCTCGCCCTCCTCTGCAACGTCACGAGGACGCTGCGCGTTCCCCGACGACGACGCGCGGCGTGCCGCCGTAGTCCGCCACGACCCGGATGCGCGCGTACCTGCCGTCGTCCCGCATAGCCCCGGACACCGCGTCGGCTTGTCCCGCGCCAACTTCCATGGCGAGCCATCCGGATCGGCGCAGCCAGCCTGGCGCGTCTGCGATCAGCCTGCGGTGCGCGGCGAGTCCGTCCCCGTCTATGAAGACGGCAACAGCCGGCTCAAAGTCGCGAATCTCGCGCGGCAGCGCTCCGCGCTGCGCCAGGGGGACGTAGGGTGGGTTGCTGACGATGGCATCGATGCACCCCGCGAGCTGGGATGGCAGCGGGGTGAGCAGATCGCCGGGCAGAAACTCGACCTCGCCGTTCACGCCATGCCGCGCCGCGTTGATGCGGGCCACTTCCAGCGCCTCGGGTGAGACGTCGATCGCGTAGACCTTCGCCTGGGAGCATCGGTGGGCCAGGGCAATCGCAATACAGCCGCTGCCGGTGCCGACGTCGACGATCTGGATCTTGGATCCTGGATCCTGGATCTCAGATCCCCCTTCGCGTTCCCCCGCTCCGCCCCGAGCCCGCGGAGCGGGCGTGGGGGTTCCTGCGTTCCCGTGTTCCCGCTTCTTCAGCTCCTCAAGGACGATCTCCACGAGCACCTCCGTCTCCGGCCTGGGGATCATCACCCGCTCGTCGACGGCGAAGGTCAGCCCCATGAACTCACGCTGCCCCACGATATACGGAACAGGGCGACCCGTGGCGCGCTCGCCCAGAACACGCTGAAACCAGCTCCATGCGTCCTCGGAGATTGGGCGGTCCCATCGCGCGTAAAATGCCG
>VBAI01000055.1 GCA_005882295.1 Candidatus Segetimicrobium genomatis
GGCGGCGATACGGGGGGCGTATGCGTCGTCGAGAACGATCAGGTTCGCGGTGTCGGCTCTGGCCAGCCAGGCGTAGAAGCTGTCCTGATCGATGATCATCCCTGCCGCGCCGACTGCGGGCGCATTGTCCATCGGCCGCATGTGCCACGGCCGCGGGAACTCATAGAGGAGTTCTGGAACCTGGTTCCCGATCAGCACCTGGTGCGGCGGGTACGCGACGGCGTCACGGAAGGATCGCAAGTGCGCGCGGAGCTGCGTGCGCAACACCTCGCCCTGGCGGGCCAGTTCGCGCCGCGGCTTCGATCCCGACATGACGAGATCGGGCACGTGCGCAAGCACGAACCGCGCCGCCCTGATGACCGGCACCCCGATCGCACGGCGTTCCTGGATCATGGCCTCAACATGCGCGCCCGACCCGCGCTAGTAATCATAGTAGCTCTGGCGGCCGAGCCCGTAGTTGTCGAAATGCCCGAAGATTGGGGAGTAGGCGCCCGAGAGCGCTTCCAGGTCAAGTACGCCGGCCGCTGGGGTCCGCGCGTCGGGCCGCTCTTGATCGAACACCAGCGAGTCCCCGCCGATCACGCGGGACACCCGCGGCAACACCTCCCCAGGCGCCAGCGTGCCCGTGCTGACGATGGCGTCCGCCTCGGGCACGCTGAACAAGAGCGGCGGCTCGTCGCTGCCAGTCTCGGCGAGCTCCCGGCTCAACTTCACGACCTTGATGTCAGACTCGATCGTCAGGAAGGCCGTCTTGATGCCGGCCTTCTCCAGGCCCTGGATCGTCAACATGACTTCGATCAGGTCGTTGCCGCCGTGATTCCAGGTGACCAGCGCGCCCTGCGCGTGCAGCATCTGCGCCAGCTTGACGGTCTGGTAGGCGCTCAGCTGCTTCTCGCGCAGTGCGCCCCATCGTGTCCGGGCGATGATGGACCCCACCCACTCGACGTCTTTGCTGTGCCGCGCGTAGAGTGCGGTGAGGACCGGGTTGTTGACATGCAGCCACGTACACTTCCCCGGATAGCCGACCACCATATCGCCCGCAATCGCGCCATCGAGGATCTCGTTGGGATGCAGCAGCATCGGAAGGGCGTGCGGGGTGAAGCCGTAGACGCCGGTGCCGATGTCCGGGACCATGGAAGCGTTGAGGGTGTGGACATGCACCACACGCGGCAGCGGCGCCTGCGGCGGGGCCAGGCTGAAGATTCGGGGCTCGGGCGGTTCGAGGCCGCGCAGGGAGGATGCCAGATCGTCGGCCACGCGATGGCCGGCCCGGCGAAGCCCATCGTTCCACTCGGCCAGTTCGAGATCGGGCTGTGTGACCAGTGTCAGGGCAACGTACCGCAGCGTGCTGTACACGGTCACCGCGCCCGGGCCCGACATATCGATGAGACTGTCGGTCGCCGCGCTGACCGCACGACGGATGTGCGGGAGCACCTCGGAAGCGACCAGCACCCCGAGTCCGCTGAAGCGGAAGGTGACGCCCTCGCCGACCGAGTCCGGTGGATGGCCGCAGATTCCTGGGTAGGCGTGACCTGGGCCCATCACCTTGACGCGCGGCTCGATCACATCGCGGACGTGGATGATCCGGGCGTCCTCTCCCGGTTCGACCAGATCCACCCGCACGTCGCGGATGCGTGAATCTTCGAGAACGAGTCTCGCCAACCGCGCCGGGTCCACGGTGAGCTGCCCCCCCGACCAGCCGGTTGGGGAGCCAACGGCCAGGCGGGTGACCGGAAAGGTGCCGAGTTCGAGTCTCATCGCTCCGCCTGCACGAGCGTAGGCTGCTCCACCGACGTCTGCAGGGCCCGCAGCGCCTGTTCTACCAGGCGGCGCCTGAGCGCGCGGTCGGCGTCAGGGGGCAGCGAGGGATCGCCGCAGACGTGCTCGATCTTCACGCCCTGGACCACGCGGTTCGCCCCCGCCTGCATCGCGAGCGGCGGCAAGGCGCTGAGCACCGCCACCGGAATCCCCAGCCGCTCGATTTCTTTTGAGATCGTTGCCCCGCAACGATTGCACGACCCTCAGGTCGCCACCAGGAGGACGCCGTCGACGCCGGCCGACTGCACCGCGGCGGCGATCTCCGCCCCGTTCCGCTTGCAGTCGATCAAGCGCTGGTCATTTCCCGTCGTGGTGAAGTAGGTGTCGAGCAGATTGCCGATCTTGCCCTCGCGCTGCAGATCGCGCAGGACGTCGAGCGGCAAGACCAGGTTGGGATTCTCGCTGGCCATGAGGTTGAAGAAACCGCCGTGCACACACTCGAACTCGTCACTGCTGAGCCGGTCACGGCCCGCGAGCGTGTACTGTGCCCAGCGGGTCTCACTGCACCGTTTGAGGTGGTCGGGATTCCCGCGGGGGACAACCGCCCCAGTGGTCACCACGGCGATCGTCGCGTGTCGCAGGTCGGCGATCGGGGGCGCGGGCGGGACCGCTTCGTACTTGTCCACCGGGATCTCGGTCTGGAAGGGCTGTGCCGTGAGTTTCGCCACAAGCATGGCGATGGCGCGCTCGGCGCCGATTTCCCCGCGTGCGCCGGGGCGCCGCACGCCTCGGGGCAGATACCCTTCCACCGCCGCGGGACCAACCGGCACACGCGAAGCCAGCTTCTGTCCCAACGGAAGCATGACGTTCAGCGCCCTCGCCAAATCTGCGGCCGAATCGCCCGTCGGCACGACGTAGGCCTGCTTGTGAACAAGCAAGCCGGGATTCTCGGGGTGCATGCCGGTAACCGCAGCGATATCGAGTTCGGCTGCCTGCCGGCAGACCTCGGCGCAGGCCACCCCATATCGGCCCGCGGCAAAAGCCGGCCCGGCAATCACCAGATCCGGACGAATCTCCTCCATCCAGGCCCGCACCGCCGTGCGGGCCTCGGCGGCGCGTTCGTTGAAGAACGAATCGCCGCAGATGAGCGTCGAGACTACCGCGCCAGTATCCTTGAGGAGGAGGTGCAGGGCGCGGCCCGGCCCCACCGGACCATCGCGCCCCTGTGGCGTCAGGTTCGCGCTCTGCTCGCCCCCGATGCCGGCAAAGAACTGATTGATGTAATGACCAACACGCAGCATACACCTTCACCCACTCAGCACAACAGCCCGCATCCCCCCGACATTATGCCACGCGCGGGTGAACTCGGGGGCGCTTTTCGGCGGCAACGGCTCACCCCTTCAGCGCGCCCGCGGTGAACCCCCGGATCAGCGCGGCACGAAAAGCCAGCACGAAGAGAATCACTGGCATGGTCATGACCACGCCCAGCACGGCGAGGGAGCCCCACTGCAACTTCTTGTAGCCGCCAGCGAAGTTCATAATCGCGACCGAACCAGTCTTGGCGTGGAAACTGGTGACGATGAGGGGAAACAGAAACTCGTTCCAGTTGAAGATGAACGCCAGGATAAACGCGGCCAGCAGCCCAGGTCCGGCAAGCGGCAGCACGATCCTGGCGACGATGGCCGGAATCGACGCGCCGTCGATTGCGGCGCTCTCGGCCAGCTCGCGCGGGATCTCATCCAGATACGTGCGCATGATCCAGATGGCGAGGGGGATCTGGAATCCCGTAAAGAGGATGATGAGCGCCGCCCGGGTGTCGATCAATCCCAGGGTCTTCATGGCGAGCTGGATCGGGATTAACGTCGTCACCGGCGGAAACATGCGGGGGAGCAGCATCAAGAGAAAGAGCAGTGCCTTGCCTCGAAAGTCGAGGAACGTGAACGTCACCGCGGCCAGACTGGCCAGAGCCAGCGTGAACAGGGCCCCCGCGGTGGAGGTGAGCAGGCTGTTCCAGATTGGCAGGCCCAGATCGCTGACCACAATGTCGCGGTAGCGCTCGAACGTCGGCCAGAAGATGAGGGCGGAGCGTTCGACCATAATGCGCTCCGGTTTCACGGAGAGCAGTGCCAGGTAGAAGAAGGCGGGAAGGGTCCAGGCCAGGACCATGGCGGTCCCCAGAATGTGTGGCCAGGACCAGCGCCTCCGCCGCCTCACCCGACGCAACCGTTCGATCCGTCCGGCCGCCCTCTGGACCGGTGGCGTCCCTGCGGCGCGCAATGCGCTCACGTGCGCGCCGACATCAACGTCCGCCCGTAGTGGCGCAGGTAGAATGCGTACGCCACGGCCAGCAGCGCAAGCAAGGTTGTGATTACGGTCGACGCATATCCGAGATCGTACGCTTGAAATGCCTGCTTGTAGACGTACATGCTGACCAGCTGGGTGGAGGTGCCGGGCCCACCGCCGGTCATTACGATCACCTTGTCGAGTTCCAAGAATGCGTCCATCAGCCGCAACCCGCCGGCGACGACCAGCATGCCTGTAATCTGCGGAAGCACCACGCGGAAGAACAACTGCCAGCTCGACGCCCCGTCCGATCGGGCCGCATCATGCTGTTCGCGCGGAATGGCCTGCATGGCCGAGAAGAGCAGCAGCGCCGCCAGCGGCGCCCACTCCCACGCGTCGGAGAAGATCAATCCGACCATCGCGGTCACGGGCGTCCCCAGCCACTGGACGTCGGGACCGTGGAGGAGTTCGAACAGATAGGGAATCGGGCCCACGGTGCGGTCAAATAACGCGGACCACACGGTGCCGACGACCACCGGCGCCATGATCATGGGCAGCAGAAAGATGCCCAGCAGCAGGTTCCGGCCGGGCGGATCACTGTCAAAGAAGGCGGCGGCAGCAAGCCCGATGGCGAGTTCAACGGCTGTGGCCAGGACGGCGAAGATCACCGAGAGCCGCAGCGCCTCGCCCAGGGTGCTGTCGTGCACGATGCGGCGATAGTTCTCCAGGTGGTTCAACTGCGGCGCGGCGTCGTAGACGATGTTGTACTGCGTGAGACTCAGCCAGACTGTGTACAGCGCGGGAGCAAGGCGCCAGGTGAGGACGTAGATGACGGCGGGCAGCATGAGCAAGGCAAAAGCGAGACGCCCCCGCCCCAGGGTCGCCCAGGTCATGACCCGTGCTCACTCCGCCGCAATGCCATGGAATGTGGGCGAGGCCACCCGGCACGCCGGGCAGCCTCGCCGCCCTCCACGAACCGTCTTGTGGCTACTTGATGTATCCGGCCCGCTTGAACAACTCGACGACCTTCGCCTGCGCTTCGATCATCGCGCCCTCGGGCGTCTTCTGCCCGGCCAGCGCCGCCGACAGCGCGTTCTCGACCATCTCCTGCGCCTGGACCCACTCCTTCAGCGGTGGCACGAACACGGTCCACGGCTTCCCGGTAATGACCGCGTTCATCGCCTCGACCATCTTCGGGTAGTCCTTCTTGATCTGCGGATCATTGATCACCGACGCCCGCATCGGGACCAGCGCCGGGTACTCCTTCATGAGTTCCTTGGTGCCCTCCGTGGACAGGACACGGGCCAGTAACCGAAACGCTTCGTTCTCGTGTTGTGACAGGGCGTAGATCCCCGGCCCGTTGGCGTCGGCCACGTGGGCATGGGGCCGGGACGCCACCTGGGACGGCAGCAACGTGTAACCTACCTTGCCGACGACCTTCGAGAGCGAGGGGACCTCGGCCACCGACAGGATATTGTCGAGCGCGTCCATGGTCAGCGCGCAGCGGTCTGCCGCGAAGACACGCTGCGTCCCGCCGCCTGAGTGCGTTTCCGAGCCGGGCTGCTGATACTTGTGCAGCTGCGCGTAATACTTGGCAGCGGCGATGCTCTCGTTCGAGTTGACCGTCGGCTGCATCGAGGTCTGGTTGTAGATCAGATCGGCTCCAAATGCGACCAGGACCATCTCATACCGATGGAAGAGAAAACCACCAGGCTTGCCGGCCAGGCAGATGCCGTAGAAATCCTCCTCGGCCGCTTTGCCGCCGACGGTATCACCCTTCTTGCGCGTGAAGAACTGAGAGTTGTATTTGGCCTTGAACGCCTTTCGCTCGTCCGCGTTGGCCAGCAAGTCGGCGCGGTAGCCGAGCACGTAGGGTGCCGCCAGGGCCGGGAACGCCCACAACTTACCCTGGAATTCGAGACCCGCGGTAGTCTCTTTGATAAAATCCTCTGGCTTGACCAGACTCTTATTGGCCGGTTTGCTGAGGAAGTCGCTGATCGGCGTGAACACCTTGGATGCAGCAATCCCCGGCACCCAGGTGTTGTAAGCGTAGACCAGATCCCACGCCTTGACGCCGGACTTGGAGTCGATCAAGGCTTTCTTGAACACGTCCTCCCAGGGCAGGTACTCGGGCTTCACTTCAATCCCCAGGTCCTTGCCCAGAGCGTTCGCCACCTTGATAAAGGCTTCCCATTCGTCGAACTTTGGCCCGAGGAACGTGAGCGTCGTCATGCCGGCCGCGCGCGAGACCTGTAATGGGCCCGCGCTCACGACAACGAGAACAACAACGGCGACCGCCCCTAGGAGCAACGGCCGCCGCCCATGCGTGGCAAAAGACACACTCCTCACCCCTCTCGACCCGCGCGTGTGACACACTCGTTTGACGGTAGCGCCCCACAACCCTTTTCGATCCACGCTATCGCACCCCTGGAGAGGACCTGCGTCAGGACGCACGTCCACGTCGATCTCGGGCGCCGTCACCCGGCGCGCGCCGCGTTGGCTAGGTGTCCCGTGGCTGGGAAGCGGATTGAGGATCGAGCCGGTCCGGAGCCGGCCCGAGGCGTCGAAGGAGGTCGAGGTCGACGCGGAGATTGCGTAGACGTGCCTGCACGGCCCGGACGTCGACCCGACGCGGCGGCACACCGGCGCGGGCTGCCAGAGCCGCAGCGACCCCGGCGCCGACGCCGGTGGCCATCGCGGATCCCTGATTCCGTGTGTAGACGTCTGCATGATGATCCACGGAGATGCAGCGCCCGGCGACCAGCAGGCCGTCGACGTCCTGCGGGAGGAGCGATCGGTAGGGGATCTCATACACGAACAGCCTCGCGATCAGTTCACGGGCTTCGCGGTCTTGCGGCCCGCCTTCCTTGCCGTCGGGAGGATGCCCGCCCTGCTGGCGCGGATTCTGTTGATTGGCGTCGACGGCGACAACATCGTCATAGCGCCTTCCGGCGATGATGTCATCCTCGGTCATGACATACTCGCCCCGGATGCGGCGGGTCTCACGCACACCAATGGTCGCGGCCGAGTCAAGGATGAAGCTCTGCTCGAAGCCGGGGAGATCCTTCCGCGCGAACGCCGCGAGTTGCAGCATCTGGTGGCGGGTCTCGATCTCGGCGCGTGAGAGGTCCCCGGCGTCTGTCCCGTCCAGGCCGTAGGCGCGCGTCGCATTCACCGTCAGGATGCCTCGCTGTGGCAGCACCGACTCGACGCGAAAGTAATAGCATTCCGGCCAGAGTTCCCCCCGGGCCTTCGCCAGCTCGACCATGTTGAAGAAGCCAAAGATGCGGATCATCTGATGATCCACGTCGAGCATGGTCTGCAACGGGTCTGGCGAGAAGTCGTGAGGATGCGCGCGCACGTACTCGACCAGCCGTGGAACGTCGACGCCGCCCATCCGGAAGATAAGCGTCATCGGACGCATCTTGCCGTCGGCTTCGCGCCCCTTGATATAGGGCGCACCCGCCCGGGCCGCCACGTCGCCGTCACCGCTCGCGTCGATGGTGACCCGGCTGAGCAATGCCTGGCGTCCGGATTTGTTCTCGACCACGATGCCGTGAAGGGCGCTTCCCTGCATGATGGCGTCGCTCACGAGCGTGTGCAACAGGACCTCGACGCCTGCCTCGGCCAGCATGTCCAGCGCGGTGACCTTGTAGAGCTCGGGATCGTAGACAACAAACTCGCCGGGGATGGCACCGCCGGCCGCAATCAGCCGATCGAACAACTCTCGGACCGGCCCACTGGTGGCGGCATAGGGAACGTAGAAGAGGTTCATCATCGCCGCCGTGCCCGTGCCGCCGAGCGAGCCGAAGCGTTCCACCAGAAGCGTGCTGGCACCCGTGCGCCCCGAGGCAAGGGCGGCCATCACACCGGCGATGCCGCCGCCCACCACCAGCACATCAACGTCGCGGGCGACCGGAATCTCGCGGGCAGGCTCGATCACCCGTCCCGATGTGTTAACGTCGGCGGCCATCGCTCACTCCCCTCGCCGCGCCTCCCATTCTGGAAAGCGCCTATCGGCCCCTGCAGAAGGCGCAGCTACTGGGATCAATAGTGAGAGGCTAGTGGCCACTCTCTT
>VBAI01000056.1 GCA_005882295.1 Candidatus Segetimicrobium genomatis
ACGCCCTGGCTTTGCATGAACATATCGTACGGTGACGGCGGGCGCCGCCACTTCCCGTACCCGGCCCGTTCATATCCTTTGGGCTCGCGCCATTCTTTGCTCATCGCGGTTATTTCCTCAGCGTCCACAGCAGGCCTTCAGCAAACGGAAGGTGCAACAGTCTAACAAACAATAGGGAAAAGACCAGCCAGGCCAGGGCGGCGAGGACGATGGATACCGTCCACGATTCCTTCCCCTGTCCCTTCAGATAGGCGAAGACAAACACCGGAATGGCGCGAGAAAAGCCCAGCAGGACGACAATCGCCAGGAACCCCACGAGCCAGGCAAAGGCCGACACCGTCCGCCGTTGAGCAAGGCCGGGCGTGATGGAGGTTGACAGGGTGAAGTCCATCGTCTGCGCGGCCTCAGCGGGCGCTTCTCCTTTGAGGCTGAGAAAGGTTTCCATTAGGGCCAGGACCAGCAGCGGGGCGGCCACGACGCGGGGGTACAACGCAGTCTGGATCGACCAGCTTCGCGTTTCGATAAGCGCCCACGCGGCAAGCAAAGCCACGGCGAGCGCCAGAAGGAATTCGGGGCTACGTCGCACGGGCCACTCCCGGGACTTTGGGAAGCATCCGCTGCTGCCGTATGGACGAACCGATCACTCCAACGATCAGGAGGATGAGGATCACAACGATAGGGCGCGTCAGCCACGCCGATCCGTATCGCGCGACCGAAATCCACAAGTACCGCTCGGCCACGTCCCCGAGCACGAGACCCAGCACCAGCGGCGCGCGCGGCCAGCGGTAGCGCACCATCAAGTAGCCAAACCAGCCAAAGATCAGAGTCACGACTATGTCGTTCAGGCTGTTGCTGCTCGTGTAGGCTCCGAGGAACGTGAGCAGGGCCAGGAAGGGAATCAGCAACCCCCCACGGATGTTCGTGAGCCGGGCCAGCCGGTTGAGGAACACGACGCTGACAACGACCGTGATGATGTTTGCGAGTACGATCGTCCAGACCATGGACATTGTCACATCGAGATGCTTGGTGAGCATATCAGGTCCCGGCACCAGGCCTACGACGAAGAATCCGCCGAGCAGGATGGCCATGGCCGTACTGCCGGGCACGCCGAAGGCGATCGTCGGGATGAGCGCGCCTCCCTCCTTGGAGTTGACCGCGGCTCCCGGACCCAGGACGCCCCGTACGTCTCCCTTTCCAAACCCATCGCGCTCAGCTGGGGTTTTCGCGCTTTGCACCGCATGTGCGTAGGCGATCCACTGGGCGACGCCCCCTCCAACGCCCGGGATGATCCCGATGTATGTGCCGATCAGGCTGCAGCGGATGGTCAGCCAGATATGGCGGAGCGCGTCGAAGACGCCCTCCCGCACCTGACTGAGACGTCCCATGGGCGCATCCGCCGCGATGGCCGTCCCCCGCACGGCGAGATCGATGATTTCCGGGATCGCGAAGAAACCGACGAGGACCGGAACCAGATTCAGGCCATTCCACAGGTAGAGTGAGCTTAGCGTGTAACGCTGGATGCCCATCTGTGGGTCCTGGCCGACCGCAGCCAGCAGCAGCCCCAGACATCCCGCGAGAAAGCCCCGGATCATGCCCCGAGGCCCGCGGCCACTCAAGGAAGCGATGAACGCGATCCCAACGATGGACAACATAAAAAATTCCGGAGAGCCGAACGTCAACACCAGCGGTCGCACGACCGGGATGGCCAGCGCCAAGGCGGCCGCCCCCACGATGGCGCCGATTAACGAGCTCGTTAGAGAGGCGCCCAACGCCCGCCCGGCTTGCCCTTTTTTCGCCATCGCATGGCCGTCGAGAATGGTCGCGACGGTCGTGGCCTCACCTGGGATGCCGAACAGGATGGAGGTGATCTCTCCCGTGGTGGCGACCACCGAGTGCATCCCCAGGAGGAAGGCGAACGCCTGCACAGGAGCCATGCGGTAGACGAACGGCAACATCAGAGCGAGCGTGGTCGCACCACCGATTCCTGGGAGCAACCCCACCCAGAACCCGACGACAATTCCGATGAGCATGAAGCTCAACGCATTCCATTTCAGGACTTCCAGAAGCGCCTGAAAGAAGGTCTGGAGCATCGTCGACGCGGCAACTAGTTGAAGCTGAAGAACTGGCTGAAGACTTTGACAATGTCGGGGCTCGCCCCCAGCACGTCGCGCGTGATCTGTGCCGCCTGATCGCCGCGGGTAAAGTTCATTTCCAACCCCGCCTTGTCGGCTTCTGCGAGGAACTCGCGGTCCCCAACCATCTTCGTAAACGCATCCCAATAGACCCGGACGTACTCCTCGGGTGTTCCCGGCGGAGCCACGTAGGGCCGGCCGATGATCTCCGGCGCGGAACGGAGCCGCATCACGACCTTGCTGCGCACATCGGACACGAGGTCTTCATCCATCGGCAGCTGCGCAATGTCCGGCACCGAGGCCCGGCCGCGTACCACCGGCCGCACCAACCCGCGATCGATAAACGGCTTGGTCGAGGAATAAGACCCGGCGCGTCCGTCGACCTCTTTCCGCTCGACCGCCAGCATGATATCGGCACTGGAGGGATAGCCGCTGATGATCCTAAGATTGAGCTTCGCCAGGGCCTTGAGCAGCAGCGGGAAATCATACGTGCTCGCGCCCGGCCCCGTCGCGCCGACGATCACGGCCGGATCCGCCCGCGTCAGATCCGCCGGCGTGCGATACGGGAGATCATTTCGAATGGTCAGCACCGTCGTCTCACTGGCCGGGCTTCCGATCCAGGCGAACTTCGCCATATCGAACCTGATCCCGGGCGCCTTGACCAGCTGCCCCAAGACCAGATTCCGGTTGAACGCGCCGAGGGTCAAGCCGTCCGGCTTCGCCACGGCGTAGACGTGATTCGCAGCGATGACGCTGTTGGCGCCGGGCATGTTCTGCACCACGATCGTGGGATTGCCCGGCAGATATTTCGGGAGATAGCGGGCGACCAGGCGTGCAACCAGGTCGTAGCCGCCGCCGGGATTGTAGCCGACGATGATGGTGACCGTCTTGCCGGCGAACAGCGGCTGCTGGCTCCGCCCCGGCACGGCCAGGAACGCGACTAGGACCAGCGCGACGATAATCGACGAGGCCGCCCAGACCCTCACCACGAACACCCCCCAGTGTTATGGTTTGTCATTGCGAGGGGCGTAGCCTCGTGGCAATCTCGGTCAAGGAGATCGCCACGCCCCTTCGGGGCTCGCGATGACAGACCCGTGAGTTGTCAGTTAGAATCGCAGGTGATTGTATCAGTATTGTACGATTGATGGGACCGACCTCCTGTATACTTCATCAGTAGAGATGGGGGGAGTGCCTATGGAGACGCAGGCCGTTCCTCTGCCCCAGGAATGGGGCCGCTCTGCATACCGGAGTTTTCTCCAACGAGAAGGACTCCCCCTGATCGGCGGGCTTGCCGTGGACGACCTGAAGCGCGTCGAAGTGGCCTCCTGGCCGCGGCTGGATGCCAGAGGCGCCTACATTCAGTTGACTGGGGCGGAGGACACCGACGGCGCGTATGTGCTGGAGGTTCCCTCGGGAGGCGCCACGACAGCAGAGCAGCACCTGTTCGAAGAGGTGTTCTTCGTCGTGGGCGGCCGGGGCTCGACCGAGATTTGGAACCGCGCCGGCGCGCGCCGGTCGTTTGAGTGGCAGACTGGCAGCCTTTTTGCGATTCCGCTGAATACGTTCCATCGGCTGCATAATGGGTCAGGTCGGGAGCCGGCCCGCCTGCTGGCGGTGACCACCGCACCCCTGTTGATGAACCTGCTGCACAATGTCGAGTTCATCTTCGCGTGCCCTGCGGACTTCACCGACCGTTTCAACGGCGAGGATGACTACTTCAGCCAGCCAGGCACCCTGTACGCCCGTCCCGACAGCAGCCAGAAGATCTGGGAGACAAACTTCGTCGCCGATGTGGCGCGGCTGCGGCTACATGACTGGGCAGAGCGGGGCGGTGGTGGCAAGCACGTCAAGTTCGAGCTGGCCAACAATGCGCTGGTCGCGCATGCCTCCGAGTTTCAGGTCGGTACCTATAAAAAGGCCCACCGCCACGGACCAGGCGCGCATGTGGTCATCCTGGAAGGTCAGGGCTACTCGTTGATGTGGACAGACCAGCACAAAACATTCGACGAAGTGTCCTGGAAGCCGGGGACGATGTTTGTCCCACCCGGGCTGTGGTGGCATCAGCACTTCAACACGGGCTCGACGCCTGCCCGCTACCTTGCCATCCGGTGGGGGAGCACGAAGTGGAAGGTCACACGGTACTTCGACCACCAGGGCATCGACAAGAACGCGAAAGAAGGCGGAAACCAGATCGAATACGCTGATCAGGATCCTCGGATCCACCGCCGCTTCGTCGAACGCTGCAAGGCGAATGGCGTCCAGGTGAAGATGGATGAGTTTGTCCCGTCTGTCATTGCGAGGAGCGCAGCGACGAAGTGGCGCAGCCATCGCGAGGCCCCGTAGGGGCCGTGGCGACCTCCTCGCTCGATATGAGATCGCCACGCTTCGCCCTGCACCGACTGGTGCAGGGCTGCGCTCGCGACGGCGGATCGCCACGCCCCTTCGGGGCTCGCGATGACAAAGTGGAGATGTAACCCTTGCACGAAGGCGACGAAGACCACGTTCACCTCGACGACGGCACCTTTGCCTACGTCGGCGAACGCATCGAGCTCAAGAGCGTCGGCATCGACATTGGCTCGTCTACCTCGCACCTCGTCTTCTCGGGGCTGGTGCTGGAGCGGCAGGGCAAGCGGCTGTCGAGCCGCTACGTCGTGACAGCACGCGAGATTCTCAATCGCTCTCCTATCATCTTCACTCCATTCGCTCCTTCCGGGGAGATCGACGCGCCGGCCCTGGGTCAGTTTATCGCGGAAGCGTATGGTGCAGCCGGGTTTGCGCCGGAGGACGTCGACGGCGGCGCGGTGATCACGACCGGCGAGGCGGCGCTGCGGGAGAATGCCCGTGCGGTCGCTGAGTTATTCAGCCAGGAGGGGGGGAAGTTCGTCTGCGCCACGGCAGGGCCGAATCTGGAAAGCCTTCTGGCCGCGCATGGGTCGGGCGCCGTCGAACTCTCCCAGGCGACCGATGCCCCCATCCTCAACGTGGATATCGGCGGCGGCACCACGAAATTCGCGGTCTGCCAGCGGGGAGAGGTCCGGGAGACCGCCGCGGTGCATCTGGGCGCGAGACTGCTGGCCTGGGACAAAGATGCGAGCGTGGTTCGATTGGAAGACGCCGGCCGGCGGCTGGCCCAGTCGGCTGGAGTTGATGTTCCTGGACTTGGTGCTCGCGTCGCCGGCAACCTCCTGGACGGCTTGGCCAACGCGATGGGCAGGCTGATCCTCGATATCATCGGCGGCACGTTGCACGAGGGCGAGATGGGGTTGTGGATTACGCCGGTGCTGCGGTCCCGAGGGCCATTCGGCCGCATCGTGTTCTCAGGCGGCGTGGCGGAGTACATCTACGGACGTGAGAAACGAGAATTCGGTGACCTCGGTCCGCGCCTGGCCGCGGCGGTCCGGCGGGGGGCCGAAGGGCTGGGTCTCCAGTTGCTAGAGCCTCGCGAAGCGATCCGCGCCACCTGCATCGGGGCCTCGCAGTATGTTGTGCAACTGAGCGGCGACACGATCTACCTCTCCCATCCAGACCACCTGCCTTTGCGCAACGTGCCGGTGGCCGCCATCGGCAGCGTTGACGAACCGTCGGCCGGACACGTCTCCGCTGCCGTGCGGCAGGCGCTGATCCGGCTGGATCTGGGCGACGATGGTGACAGCCGGTTCGCGCTGGCCGTGCAGTGGCGCCACGGCGCCGACTACCACTCGCTGCGCGCGCTGTGTCAGGGGATTGTCGAAGCCCTGCCGGCAGTTCGGAACGGCCGG
>VBAI01000041.1 GCA_005882295.1 Candidatus Segetimicrobium genomatis
CCGTGGCCGCGCATCTCCGTGGTCGTCTGCACCCACAACGGCGCGCGGACATTGCGCGAGTGTCTTAGTGGCCTGCGCGCCCTGGAGTATCCGAATTTCGAGGTGATCGTGGTCGATGACGGGTCGACAGACCGTACGGAGGCCATCGCCCGCGAGTCCGGCATGCGCGTCATCAGCACGGAACAGCGCGGCCTGGGCAGCGCCCGCAACACGGGTTTGGCGGCGGCCAGCGGGGAGATCGTGGCCTACATCGACGACGACGCGACCCCCGATCCTCACTGGCTCATGTACCTGGCCAGAAGCTTTCTCACCACGTCGCACGCCGGGGTTGGGGGCCCGAATACCGCGCCGCCGGACGACGGTCCCATCGCCGGCTGCGTCGCCAAAGCCCCGGGCGGGCCGGTCCACGTGCTCATCTCGGATCGGGAAGCGGAGCATATCCCGGGGTGCAACATGGCCTTCCGGGCCGAATGCCTGCAGGCGGTCGGCGGATTCGATCCACAGTTTCGCATCGCCGGGGACGATGTCGATCTGTGCTGGCGGCTGCGTGATCGCGGCTGGACTCTGGGATTCAGCCCGGCAGCCATGGTCTGGCATCACCGCCGCAACTCCATCCGCGCATACTGGCAGCAGCAGCGGGAGTATGGGAAGGCCGAGGCGCAGCTGGCGCGCAAGTGGCCCCACCGGTACAATGGGGTCGGCCACGTCACGTGGTCCGGAAGCGTGTATGGCTGCAAGTCCACGGCGCTCCTCCGCCCGCCCAGACGAATCTACCACGGGGTCTGGGGCAGCGCGCCCTTTCAATCGTTGTACGAGCGCTCGCCGGCCGCGATGTGGCTGATCCTCACCATGCCGGAATGGTATCTGGTCATCCTGCTCCTCGTTGCGGTCTCCGCCCTCGGCATGCTGTGGCGGCCATTGCTGGGCACGCTCCCGCTGCTGGCGCTCTCGGTGGGCATCCTGGTCATGCAGGCCGGTCTGGCCGCGACACGGACACTGCTCCCCAACCGCCCCGCGTCGCGTGCGGTCCGGTACCAGCAACAGATCCTCACGGCGGTCCTCTATCTGCTTCAACCGCTGGCGCGTCTGTCCGGCCGCCTGCACTACGGGCTCGCGCCATGGCGCCGGAACGGCGAACCTGGCGGGACGCTGGCGTCGATGCGGCCGAGCGTGTTGCCGCGACGAGGGCGCGTGGCCGTCTGGAGCAAGCGCTGGGAGCATCCCGAGGGCAAACTCCAGCGCATCGAGGCCGGCCTCAAGGCAGCCGGAGGCAACGTCCGCCGCGGCGGAGACTACGATCGCTGGGATCTGGACATTTGCGTCGGCACGCTCGGCGCAGCCAGGCTGCTCGCGGCGGTCGAGGACACCGGCTCGGGCGTGCAACTCACCCGGTACCGCTGGTGGCCGCGCTGGTCCCCAGCCGCGTTGGCGGTGACGTTCGTCTTCGGCGTGTTGGCCGCTGATGCGGTCGAGGACCGGGCGTTCGTGGTCGCCGCCGTGCTCGGGGCCATCAGCCTTCTCCTCGCCCTGCGCGCGTGCGTCGACTGCGCGGATGCGGTGGCGGTGATCCGACAGACCGTCGACAGGGAAGAGCCGTAGCGCCATGGCCGCGTATACCGATCTTGCCTTGTTCCGCCGGGTGCTCCGCCACACGCGGGCCTACTGGCTCCACATGCTGGCGCTGTTCACCCTGACCCTGCTGGCGTCGCCCATTGCCCTGCTCACGCCTCTGCCGCTGAAGATCGCCGTGGACAGCCTGATCGGGTCTCGCCCCCTCCCCCGCCCACTGGACATGTGGTTGCCGCCCGCTGTGACGGGCTCACCGACCGCCCTGCTGCTCTTTGTGGTGGGCCTCCTGGCGGCCGTGACGTTGCTGGGTCAGGCGCAGCAACTCGCCGCAGCGCTCCTGGGCAACTACGTCAAGGAAAAGATGATCCTGGACTTCCGCACGTACATGTTCCGCCACCTCCAGCGCATCTCACTCTCCTACCACGACAGCAAAGGCACCGCGGATTCCGTGTACCGGATCCAGCACGACGTCCCCGACATTCAACAGGTCGTGACAGAAAGCGCCATCCCCTTTGTCAGCGCCAGCATCACGCTGGTCGGGATGATCTACGTCATGGGCCGCATCGACTGGCAGCTGGCGCTGATCGCCATCGCGATTTCGCCGCCGTTGATCGTGACCGCCCGGTTCTTCCGCCGGCGCCTGCGCCGCCAGTCGCGGGAGGCGAAAAAGCTCGACAGCTCCGCGCTTGGGATCGTCCAGGAAGTGCTGGGCGCCCTGCGCATCGTGAAGGCCTTCGGCCAGGAGGCACGGGAGGAACAGCGGTACCTCCGGCGCGGCGGCGACGTGATGCGGGCACGGATGCGCCAGGCATTCATGGAAGGAGAGTTCAACGTCTTCGTCGGTCTGACCACCGCCGCGGGGACGGCCGCCGTCCTGTTTATTGGTCTCAGCCACGTGCGCGCCAACGCCCTCACCCTGGGCCAGCTTCTCATGGTCATGAGTTATCTCAACCAGTTGTACGCCCCGTTGAAGACCGTCAGCCGGAAAGCCGCCAGCCTGCAGGCCAACCTGGTCGCCGCCGAGCGGGCGTTCGCGGTGCTCGACCAGCCGCCGGATGTCATCCAGCGGCCCGGCGCCCGGCCCCTCACCCGGGCCACCGGGGCCATCGCCTTTCGCAACGTGTCCTTCGCGTACAGCCCCGATCGCCGCGTGCTGCAGGACATCTTGTTCACCATCGAGCCCGGTACCCGCCTGGGGATCGCGGGCGCGTCCGGCGCGGGCAAGAGTACGCTGATCAGCCTGCTCACGCGATTCTACGACCCGACGGAGGGAGAGATCCGGCTGGACGGCGTCGACGTCCGCGATTACCGGCTGGACGATCTGCGCCAGCAGTTCGCCGTGGTGCCGCAGGATCCGGTGCTCTTCTCGACCAGCATCGCCGAGAACATCGCGTATGCCAGGCCAGGTGCGAGCGAGCGCGAGGTGATCGCCGCCGCCCAGGCGGCCAACGCGCACGAATTCATCGTGCGGTTCCCCCACGGCTATCAGACCCAGGTGGGCGAGCGCGGGGTCCAGCTCTCCGGCGGCCAGCGCCAGCGCATCGCCATCGCCCGGGCGTTCTTGAAAGACAGCCCGGTGCTGATCCTGGACGAGCCGACCAGCGCCGTCGATCAGGAAGCGGAGACGGCGATCGTCGACGCGGTCCAGCGGCTGATGCGCGGCCGCACCGTCATCTTGATCACCCACCGGCCGCAACTGCTCGAGCGCTGCTCGGCCCTGATCGTGCTGGAGCACGGACGGCTGGCATCGAGCACGACCCTCTCGCCCGCCTTATCAGGGACTCCGGCTGCGCCCACCCCGGTCGCCGAACGGCGGGCCAGCCTGATGCGCCATCCCGCCGTGGTGGCCTGGTGCCGGCTGCATCCGAACGCTGAGCCGCTGCGAATCACGCCCTTGAAGGTCCGCCGGAAGAAGAACCAGGTCTACCGGCTCGACGGGATCGGGTGGGCCGGCGCCCCCGTGATCGCCAAGCGCTGCCCCAAGGCGGTAGCCCTGGTCGAGCGCACCGTCTACGAAGAGATTCTCCCCCGGACCGCGGTCCCGTCGCTCCACCACTACGGGTTCATCGAAGAACCCGATGGCGAGTACTCCTGGCTCTTCATGGAAGAGGCGACCGGCGCCGACTACTCAAATCTCCTGGCAGACCACCGCGCCCTGGCCGCCCGCTGGCTCGGTCTGCTGCATAGCGCGGCGGCTGACGCAGCCGCCGCCGCGCGTCTGCCCGACGCCAGTCCGGGCCGCTATCTGGACCTGTTGCAGGCGACTCGCGAGCTCATCCACCAGCATCTGGACAATCCCGTGCTGTCGGCAGACGATGTCGTCCGCATCGAGGAGATTCGCGCCCGGCTCGATGATCTAGCCGCGCACTGGAGCCGCGTGGAAGCGGTCTGCGGCCCCATGCCGCAGACACTCGTGCACGGCGATTTCACCGGCAAGAACATCCGCCTGCGGCCTGCAGATGGGGACACCGCGGTCGTCGTCTTCGACTGGGAGCATGCCGGCTGGGGCACCCCCGCCGTGGACCTGGCCCAGCTCACCGTGCCCTCGCACCGGCTGTCGGCGAATCCCGACATCTCGACCTACTGGTCAACCGTGCGGGAGCGGTGGCCGGACGTGAGCCTGGAGGCCTGGCGGCAGCTCGCCTATTGCGGCACGGTGTGCCGGACGTTGTCCGCCCTGTACTGGGATGCACACAACCTGACCAACGACTGGGCGCAGTCGTTTGTCCGCAGCATGCAGACGTACGTCATTGAGCTGGACGGCGCACTGGAGCAGCTCGGCTGGGGCTCCGGCGCAGCGGCAGCGCGGCGCCAGGCGGTGGGCACATGACCCCGCTGCGCGTGGGATTCCTGCTCCCACGCTACCATCAGCCGAGCCGCAGCCATCTCCCCGCGGCGATGCGGATACTGGCGGAATGGGGCGTCACCGTCGAGGTCATCCATCCCCGGGATGGTGCTGTCGACCTGTCCACCGTGCGCGTCGAGCACGACCTCTATGTCTTCAAGAAAATCAGTGGCCCTGCGGCGAGCATCGCAGGGGTGCTCCACGCCCTGGGTGCGGCAATGGTGAATCCCTATCCCGCGACCATGGCGCTGCGGGACAAGGTCATCGCCTCCCACCTGCTGCAGGCCGCCGGCGTGCCCACGCCAGCCACATACGTCGCCTCGCACCTCACCCAGCTCGCGCCACTTCTGGAGGGCGGACCGCTGATCGTCAAGCCAGTGGGGGGCACCGAAGGGTTCGGGGTGCGCGTTGTGCGGACCCCCGACGATCTCGCGGCGGTACCGGCGGGCAAGGATCCCCTCTTCGCTCAGCGCTACCACCCGCCCCAGGGCCGCGACCGGAAGATCTACTCGATCGGAGGGCGTCTGTTCGGCGTCAAGAAAATCTTCCCGGCCAGGACCGAAGCGGAGAAACATGGGGAACCGTTCATCCCCACGCCGGAACTCTGCGAGATCACCCTGCGATGCAGCCGGGCGCTCGGCATCGACCTCTTCGGCATCGACATCGTGGAGAGTGAGGGGAGACCGTACGTCGTCGACATGTCCAGCATGCCCGGATTCAAAGGCGTCCCTGACGCACCGTCGTATCTGGCGTCGTACCTGTATGATGCGGCCAAGCGCGCCGCCCGGACGCAGTCGTTGCGCGAACCGGCGGAGACAAGAGCGAGGGATCCCGGCCGCGCCTGGGCGGTAAGCACAATGCCCACAGCAGGTGAGCGATGACGAGCCGGGTGAGTCAAGACATCGACTTGCGCCAGGGATTTGTACGCTCGCTGGAGGAGAGACGGGAACCCGGCGCAGCGGAGGTCTACGAGCGGTTGCAGGAGATGCTCGGCCGCGCGGAGAGCTGGAACGGGGCGATCCGCCTTGAGCGGCTGAAGCAGGCGGTGTATCGGGTGCAGGTCGGCGACGCATCCGGCCGCGCGCTGGTACTCAAACGCCACCCCCCGGCCATCGCGCAGATCGATCGCCTCGTCGCAGAACGATGGCTCCCGGTACTCGGCTTCAAAGACCGCTGCCCGCAACTCTTGGCGGCCGCAGCGGAGCGAGAGGGACGCTGGGTGTGGCACGTCTATGAGGATCTAGGCCACGACAATCTCGCCACGCAGCGCCTGCCGTGGCGCCTGGAAGCGGCGGTCGATTTCATTGCCGAACTCCATACCCGTGCGGCGGGCCACTCGCTCGTACCCGAGATTCGCTTTCGCGCCCGTGACCACGGGGTGCCCTTCTTCCTCTCGAACCTCCGGGACGCCGTCGCGGCGCTCGGCGCGCTCCGAGACTACGCGCCTGACGCACCGCCCGAGTTCCCGGCTGCCCGCGCCCGCCTGCAGGACGGACTGCAGCGACTTCTTGATGACGCGCCGCGGCGCGTCCGGCTGATGGAGGAGGCCGCAGGGCCGGATACACTCCTGCACGGCGACCTCTGGCCCAAAAACATCTTCGTAAGCATGAACGCCGCCGCCCCGCACCCGCGGCTCATCGATTGGGACCACGTCGGCGCAGGGCCGTTCAGCTATGATGTCTCCACCCTCCTGTACCAGTCCTCCCCCGGCGAGCGGCCGTGGATGTTGTGCCGGTACCGCGAGGCCGTGGAGCGCGCGGGCTGGCGCCTGCCCACGGACGCGGAGCTGAACCTGCTCTTTCACACCGCGGAGGCCGCGCGCTACGCGCACTGCATCCTCTTTGATGCCATGGCCGTGCTGAACAATCGCGCGGGGTGGGGATACAGAGAGCTGATGGAGTACGAGCGGTGGCTCGACGCGCTCCGGCCGCCGCTACCAGGAGACTCATGAGTGCGGCGATCTGTCTGACAGCGGCGCGAACCATCATGTATCCTCATGGCGGCGGCCACTTGTGGGTGTACCTCCAGTGGGCCCTGTCGCTCCTGGCGCTGGGCTGTCGGGTGATCTGGCTGGAAGCCCTCAACCCCCGCGATCCCAAGGACGATACCCGGGAGCTGGTTACCACCCTCAAGGAACGGTTGAAGCCTTTCGGTCTCGCAGACTCCGTCGCGCTGTGCTCGTTGACCGACGATCCCCTGGCGCCTGACGTGGTCGCCGATACCATGGACCTCGATGCAGCCTCTGAAGCTGACCTGCTGCTCAATACGTGGCATTCCCTTCCCGCGTCTGTGGTGAAGCGGTTCCGACGCGCGGCCTTCGTCGACACCGACCCAGGGCTGCTGCAGATCTGGATGACCAGGGGGGACGTGCGGGTCGCCCCGCACCATCTCTATTTCACAATTGGCGAGACCGTCGGGACGCCGGAGGCGCGGTTCCCCGACTGCGGCCTCCGCTGGCTGTACACGCCGCCGCCGGTCTACCTGCCCGCGTGGCCGACGGTCCGGGCGAACTCCACCGCGCCCTATACCACGGTCGCCCACTGGTGGGGCAGCCGCTTCGAATTTGAGGGACAGGTCATCAATGAAGAAAAGCATGTTTCATTTCTGGAATATCAGGCGCTCCCGTCCCAGACCCCCGCACGGCTCGAGCTGGCCATCTGTCTGGGCGAGCACTATGACGAGTGGCGGGCTCGTCTGGAACCTTCTGGGTGGAAGATCCGGCAGGCCTGGGACGTGAGTGCGACACCCGAGCAATACCGGGCCTACATCCAGCAATCGCGGGGCGAGTTCAGCTGCGCGAAGCCGGCATGTATGACGCTGGCCAACTCGTGGGTCAGCGACCGCACCCTCTGTTACCTGGCCAGCGGCAAGCCGGCCATCGTCCAGCACACAGGCCCGAGCCGCGTTCTGCCCGACGCCGCGGGACTCTTTCGCTTCAAGAATCTCGACGAGGCAGTCCAGGCATTTTCCACCGTCGAGTCAGATTATGAGCGCCACGCCGGGCTTGCGCGCCAGCTCACCGAGGACTACTTCAACGGCTGCGCCGTTGTCGGCCGCGTCCTGGAGCAGGCGCTGGACATCGGGCCGGGCCGGCCGACCCGCGCAGGTGGCGTGGCCGCGTGATCGGGGCGAGATCATGAAACATCTCATCGTCACCGGGGACGACTTCGGCCTGCATCAGGGCATCACCAGGGGGATCATCCAGGCCCACCGGGACGGGATACTGACAAGCGCAAGCCTGATGGTCAACCGGCCCGCATGCCAGGACGCCGTCGCCCTCGCGCGCGAGTGTCCGGCGCTGAGCCTGGGGCTCCATCTGGAACTGGACCCGGACGACACCGGTGACGTGCCCGCTGCAGTTGCCAGGCAGATCGCACGGTTTGCCGAGCTCGTCGGCGCACCGCCCACCCACATCGACTCCCATCATGACGTGCACCGCGATCCGCGCGTGCTGCCATACGTGCTGGCGTGGTCTGCGCGCACCGGCGTGCCGGTGCGGGGGTATGCCGGCGTCCGCCATCTCTCGAAGTTCTACGGCCGGTGGGGCGGCGAACCCCATCTGGAGCAGATCGGCGTTCCGGGACTGCTTCGCCTGCTCCGGACCGAGGTCGGGGAGGGCATGACCGAGCTGACCTGTCATCCCGGCTACGTGGAGCCGGGGTTCTCGTCGAGCTATGCGGCGGAGCGCGAAGTGGAGCTGCAGACGCTGTGCGACCGGCGGGTGCGCCACGCGATCTGGGACATGACCATCCGCCTGATCGGTTTCCGGGACCTGCCCTCGCCCCAGCCCGCGGTGCCGGAGCGCGCGCGATGAGCACGGTCGTGCTCTCGGTCTACAAGGTGGCCAACTTCCCAGACGGCGGCGGCCACTTCTGGGTCTACATGCAGTACGCGCAGGCGCTGCGCCGGCTGGGGTGCGAGGTCTACTGGCTGGAACAGCTCCGGCCGCTGCGCGATCCCGAGCGGGAACCTCAGCTGCTTGACGCCTTCCTGGCGCGAATGGAGCGATTCGGGCTGCGCGGCAGGACGCTGCTGTACAGGCGCGAGCGGCCGCAGGAGGGAGATCCCGGTGCGCTCGAGTTCGTCGGCTGCACGCGGCCTGAGGCCGAAGGCGTGCTGCGACGGGCGGACCTGCTGCTGAATTTCCACTATGCGATCGATCCCCGGCTGCTCCGCTGCGCCCGGCGCACGGCACTGGTGGACATCGACCCGGGCCTGCTGCAGGTGTGGATGAGCACCGGGGAGCTGGCCGTCCTCCCGCATGACTGCTACCTGACCACCGGCGAAACGGTCGGGACCCCGGCGGCCCGTTTTTCGGACTGCGGGCTCCGCTGGATCTACGTGGGCCGGCCGGTATGCCTGGAGGATTGGCCCGCCGTGTTCGATTCTCGATGCGAAGCATTCACCACGGTCTCGAGCTGGTCAGGCGCCAGCTGGCTCCGGGCCACCGAAAACGGGAAGCCCACCCTACGAGAGAACACGAAGCGGGTGGCGTTTCTTCCGTTCATCGATCTCCCCCGCCACACCACCCAGCCGCTCGAACTTGCGCTGTACCTGGTCGAGCACAAGGATGCCGCGGACCGGGCCCGCCTCCTGCAGCACGGCTGGCGTCTGTGCGACTCTCGCGAAGTCGCGGGGACCCCTGAAGCCTACCAGGCCTACATCCAGCGGTCGCGTGGCGAGTTCAGCTGCGCCA
>VBAI01000042.1 GCA_005882295.1 Candidatus Segetimicrobium genomatis
TCGGCGTTGGAAGTTGTTGCTGCGATGACACCTGCTGCATGCTGCTGAACGACAGCAGTGCCCCGAAGGCAAGCGCCATCAAGATCGATGTGCTGACCCGCAGTCGCCGCAAAGTGCTCCCCCCTTTGCACCAGCAGATTTACCTGTCATCTAGCCCGAGCCGTTCTCACCCCTTCCCTACACAACGATACGAATAGTTCACCATCGAAATAGAGGCTACCAAGACATCATGCGCAAAAACATTCTCAGGGGGTGCCCATTTGTTCGACCGTGACCAGCAGGATTCCTACCGCCGGGGCGGGGCTGGCTCATCAACAACGAGAGACCGGCCGACGGCCGGTCTCTCGTGCAAACAAACTGTCAACGCTACATGCCTTGTGGGACTTCTACTGTCCGATGGTCTTGAGCGCTTCACCAAGCATGTCGGCGACCTTTGACGCTCCCGCTTTGACCTGGGTGAGATCCGTCAGCTTCAACGTGTCCATCGCCAGTTGCTCCGCCTTCCGTGACAGGTCAAGCGCAGTGGACGCGCCCATCTGATAGTTCCGCGCCGCCGCCTGCAAATCGGGGAGGATCCCCCCGCCCTGCCCCTGGCACGGGTTGAGGTTGTTCGCATCGTAGTTCTTGCCGCCCTTACCTTCGAGACAATTCACGACGTGGCCCAAGTGCCACAGCGAATCGCGCAGTGTCTCGGATCGAGCGGCATTAGTGGCGTGCGTCCGCGCGGTCTTCAAGGCGTCAACGGTCCCCGATCCACCCGGTCTATCGTAACCGCCACCACCACCACCATACCCTTGCGCGAAAGCCATCTGCCCGGCGAGGGCAGGGACGATGACCACCACGATGGCAGCCAACCAGCTCGTGAACCTCATGCTCTCACCTCCCATGCAAACTCCCACAAAGGGACGATGCGCCGGGCAGGTAACAGGCGCGTCACAGCATGCCAACGGTTTGGTGGAGGGGATCTCTTACGCTTTGCGTCCAGGGGATCTGCCGTTTTCGGCAGCCACGTCGGAGCGGGCTCTCTCGCTGCCATGTCCCCTTGAGGGTGATCCGGGATTCGCGGCCCGAGATCGCCCGCCAGGCGTCGGATTTCCTACTGCCGCGGGTCCCGGTCCGACCGGAACGATGGGTGGTGACCCTTCGAATGCTCGACCCCTCGGCCTCGCGATCGTCTGGGACTGCTGCACATTCTCAGCTGCGACTATACGGCGATGGAGCACAGCGCCAGGTGAGGGTGCCCCGGAGTCGGATGCGAATGAGGTCACGCGGATCCATTCCGGAAAGAACACGAACGCCATCGCCAGCAGGAACGCCATGCCAGCGCCGACGATACTGAGGGCGACCGCCAGGACGGCCCGGTCGAGTCGCTCGTCATGCGCGTGCTCACCGGCATCCAAGCTCGCAGTCCTGAAATCCCTTAGCGAGAAATGTGAGGCCACGGAATCTGCGCTCCGAGCGCATAAGATACCCTCAGGGAAGGGTCCGCAGAGATTAGGAAGGATCCTCAGTCTAACACCCATCGGCGGTCTGTCCCGAAAACTAAGCAGGTGCATGCAGTCTCACGCGCACTTCAGACGAAGTTCGATGGAATTTTCTCCATACCCGGAGGAACGCCTGTACGACGGTGGGGTCAAACTGCGCGCCGGTGCCGCGCTGGATCTCCTCCACGGCCGTGGTTGGCGTTCGCGCGGTCCGGTACGGACGATCAGTGGTGAGCGCCTCAAATGCGTCGGCCACGGCAACGATTCGGGCGGCGAGAGGAATGTTCTCCCCTGCCAGCCCGTCAGGGTACCCCCGCCCGTCCCAGCGCTCGTGGCTATGACGCACGGCTCGCTTGATGCTTTCCGACATGGGCACCGGCTCGAGGATGTCGTATCCGAACATGGTATGACGCCGCATCATCGCCCGCTCCTCAGCGTTGTGCGGGCCCTGCTTCGTGAGCACGTCGTCACGGATTCCGATCTTTCCCACGTCGTGGAGAAACCCCGCCACCTGCACTTCGCTCACCGCCACCTCGTCCAACCCCATCGCCTGGGCGATTAGCACGGCGTTGTCGGCCACCCGCGAGGAGTGGTGCGCCGTGGCCATGTCTCGCGCGTCCAGCGCATTGATGAGAGACCTGATGATCCCGATGAACGATCGGTGCAACGCCCATTCCTGGCGTTCGAGGTCCCCAGAGGACTTCCGGACGATGGTGAACAATGCGGCATAGAGCATCAGGACGCCCAGGATCACGCTGACAAGCACCGACCAGGTGAGGCGGGACAGCGCCGGGGCGAGATCCGACAGGTCGCTAACGACCTGATAGACGGCAACCGGTTGGGGTACACTGGACGCCACCACAGGCACGAGGACTTCCAGGCGTGGCGGATTGCTACCGGCGCCCGGATTCGTCGCAGGAAGCAGTCGCCACTGCAGCCGCCCGCTGAGCGCTGATGTGAGCAAGGCGGATGGTGGCACGGGGGTGTCAAACCCCACACGGCCATCGCTGTACAGGACTTGTCCCAGGCGGTTCCAGACGGTGACGTGGATGATATCAATCTTCCCGACCAGCGGACGCATGGCACGCTCGAACTGAGGCAGGGACGGCGGAACGTGGAGAAAGTCCTTCGCACTCAGGCGGGCGCCTGCCATTTCCAACACGCGGGTGGCAGTCGCCCTGCTCTGCCGGCGAAGGGCAAAGTCTTCAACCAGACGGGCGGTAATCGCGCCAAAAAGGATGCCGACCGCAATGGTCGTGCCGAGGCTGAGCAGCGTAAACCGCCGCAGCAGTGTGGGACCGGACGGCCGGGGCAACGGGATCGACATCGCTGTGCGCCAGAAAATAGAGCAAACGGCATGCCAAGGCTCCGCGATGCCTTCGAAATCGGCCTCGCGGAGCCCCCGCAGGATCAGGCGATCGCCGGAAGTCTGTTGGAAGCAGGCGCCTTATGGCAATCTGCCAACGACCACGGTCGCGGTCGCGGTCACCGTGTTTCCCGCCAGATCAGTGGCCAGGTACGTCAACGTGTACGTTCGTTCGGAGCCTCCTGTACGTTCTGAGCGCAGGAAGATCTGCGTATCCAGCGTGCCGATGTCCGCTCCTTGGATAACGTCCGCGGGGCACGCGGCCTGACCCAGCTCGCTGCATTCAACTTTCGAAAGGACAACACTGGCCACTCCGACGTTGTCGGTGGCGGATACGGCGACGGTGACCTCGGTGAGCTGATGGTTCGGAGGCCACAGGGCCGAAGGGGTCGCTGCGACCGAGAGCGCAGGCGGCGTCGTGTCGACGGTCCATGTGCGGGTGGCCGGAGTGGAGTCGGTGTTGCCGGCCGCGTCGATGGCTGCTACCGTAAACGCATGTCGGCCCTCCGTGAGGCCCACATAGGTCTGAGGGCTTGCGCAGACGGCTGAGGTCACTTCATCCAGAATACAGATGAAGGTGAGTGAGGACGACACGGTCTGGTCATCAGTCCCCGCAAAGGTGAACGTCGCCTGGACACTGGCGGTCACGGAGCCTTCGGCGGGCCCACTCAACAACGACGTGTCCGGCGGTGTCGTGTCAACGGTCCACGTACGGGTGGCCGGAGTGGGATCGACGTTGCCGGCGGCGTCAACGGCCCGGACCATGAAGGCATGCTGGCCGTCTGCCAGACCTGTGTAGGTCTGGGGATTCACGCAGGCCACGAAGGCCGCGCCATCCAGGCTGCAGTTGAATCCAAGTGCCGTGGCCGGAGTCCGATCATCAGTCCCCGAGAACGTGAACGCCGCCTGGGGACTGTTGGTCAGGGACCCTTCCGCAGGGCCGCTCTCGATGGACGTCTCAGGAGGCGTGGTGTCCAGATTGGCGATGGCGATGCCCCGGGGGCCAGCACCAACCTCTACAGGCACCGTGGTCACCACGGTTTTCAACGCCGTGTCGATGACAGAGACGCTGTCTGAATTGCTGTTCGTCACGTAGGCGAAGGCCCCGTCCGGCGTGACCGCGATGCCCAGCGGACCGACCCCCACATCCAGCGTCGCCACCACCGTGTTCGTGGCCGTCTCGATCATCGACACAGTGTTCGCGTTGCTATTCGTCACATAAGCGAAGGCCCCGTTCGGTGTGACCACCACTCCCACAGGGACAGCGCCTACGGATACCGTCGCCACCACCGTGTTTGTGGCCGTTTCGATCACCGAGACGGAATTCGCGGAGGTGCCGGATAACGCCGAATGGGTGACATACGCGAATGCGCCATCGGGCGTGATGGCCACACCTTGCGGGCTACTCCCAACTGGTACCGCCAGCACCAGGTGATTGGTGGCCGTCTCGATCACCGAAACAGTGCTCGAAGAGTTGTTGGCCACATAGGCGAGCGCGCCATCCGGCGCGATGGCCACCCCCGTGGTGCACCCCGCCAACGGCACTGTTGCCACCACGGCGTTCGTCGCCGTACTGATCACCCAGACGCCGCCATTCGCGCAGCGATCGCCAAACGCCGTCACGTAAGCGAAGGCTCCATTCGGCGTGATGGCTACCCCAAATGGGCCGAATCCCACCGCGACTGTCGCCGCCACGGTGTTGGTAGCGGTGTTGATCACCGACACGTCGTTGGATGTGAGATTGACGACATAGGCGAATCTGCCATCCGGCGTGATGGCGACGGCCTGGGGGCCGGTTCCAGCCGTGACGGTCGTCACGACGGTGTTCGTGCCTGTCTCAATCACCGAGACGCCGTCGGCGAGATTCACGACATAGGCAGTCGGAGCCCCCGCAGATGGGCTGACGCCAACTACGATGAGGACCAGCGTGACCAAGAACACCATTTGAGTCCTGACCATGCCAGCACCCTCCTTCCAACCACTAGAGCTTCCGACACTCGCACGCTCACGCAGTAGGGCGGTCTGTACGACGATTGGTCAACTTACGCTGCTTTGCCTTTTATACCTGCCATTTTGCCCGGAGGGACAAGGGTAAGTCGCGTTTAGACGGACTGCCTTAGGGCTCGCCATCCCGTTTGGAGTCGTGCTTCTTCATACCCCGAGACTGTCCGGAAGGTGGCGTGGGTCGCGGAGGAGATGGGCGCTCCCGAGCGAGGTTCACTCCAAGCGACGCGGCCTTCCCTCGTTCCACGGTGATCGTGCGGCTGGCACTTCTGTAGCCCGGCCGGCTAAATGTCACTTTGTAGGTCCCGGGCGTAAGCTTGAGCGTCACCGGGGTCTTCCCTATCTCGCGCGCGTTCACCCGAACTGTGGCTCCGCTGGGCACAGAGGTAATCATCACCGCTTGAGTTGCTTCGAAACGGGGGGCCGCGAGTTTCTGCAGGCTGGCCGCTGACTGTGTGGAGAGGTGCTGGCGTTGAGGCTCTGCCTCCCAATCCGCCAGCTGCCTCCCAGCCCAATCCTCGACGCGTTGCAGCCCCACCCTCGCTGGTCCCGCGATGGCTTGCGTCGCCGGAATAAGCGCATTCACTGCAGGGATCAAGCTGGAACCGACGACAAGAGATGTCAGTAGCAACAAAAAGGTTGTGGCGCGAACGGCAAAGAGAACAAAGAGCTGCATCGCCGAGACGCCCCGTGTGAGCAGGCGAACTGGTCCGCGGAGGAAGTGCTTGAGTCGGAGGGCCGAATGAGGAGTTGCCGGCCTCTTGACGCCAGGGTGCGGGAGGTCCGCGCCACAGAGCTCGCAGACTGTGGAGCCAGGGCTTTCTTGGGGCGCCCCGCACTTCGGACAGGTAAGCAGCTGGAGATCATTCAGCGGCTGCCGTCCGTACATGACAAGTCCCCAGTGGCGCTGTCCCCGGAGGTCGGTATTCGATTAGGGGAGCCGGGATTTCGGGGCGCTAGTGCTCCCACCATTACACTTGCCCCGACCTGGGCAGCCTAGACCCGATGGCGTGTGCTAGAATCCATTTGATCGTGG
>VBAI01000162.1 GCA_005882295.1 Candidatus Segetimicrobium genomatis
TTCTCTCCATCAGAACCCTTTTCTTCCTTTAGCACGGTGGTATCCAGATAGCGCACCAGCGACGGCAGGTACCGGGGGATTAACGCGCCGACGATGACGAAGGCGGCCAGCAGCCCCAGGAAGAGATAGACAATTCCCAGCTCATTCACGTGTGATTCACCCCGTCAGTCAGTTCCCCACTGAGCGACCCTGTCCTCCCCGGCGGCGGAAACACCGTCCGAATCAGGGCCAGGGCCTCCTCCCGTGTCCGCACCTTTCCTTCCAGACGGGCGTCTTCGACGTAATCCAGGATGGTCTTGTATTGCGGCCCGGGAACGTAGCCCAACTTCAGCAGATCGTCGCCCGAGATCAGGTGCCCGCGATCCGGGGGCTGCGCGGCGAGTTGCTGCCGTCTGGCGGTGGCCCACTGGTACACATCCAGGTTCCCGTGGCTGGCCAGGCAATCGGCACGGTGCAGCTCCAGATGGTCGGCGGACGCCGGGTCCAGCAGGAACCGTGTGGCTTTGGCCGGCCGCATCTTGGGCAGGTCCTTCACCCGCAGGTGATTCCTGACCAGCGCGACGATCCGCTCCGTGTCGCCTCCGGAGAAGCGCACACGCCGGCAGATCACCCCGGCCATCTCCGCGCCCACCACGTCGTGTTCATTGAAGCGAATCCGGTCTGACACAGACAGCGTCGGCGGCTTGCCGATATCGTGCAGGAGAGTCGCCATCGCCAGGACGGGCGAGGGATTGCGCAGGTGCTCCAGCGCCAGGACGGTGTGGGTGAAGACGTCGCCCTCCGGGTGAAATTCGGGAGGCTGCGGGACGCCGGCCGTAGCGGCAACCTCCGGCAGTACGGCCTGCAGCAGGCCGCTGGCGTGCAGCAGCCGCACGCCCTTCGCGCGTCCGGGAACGACAAGCAGGCGCACCAGCTCGTCGCGAATCCGTTCGGCGCTGACCTCGGTGATCGCCGCCGCCTGCTCGGCAATCGCCTGGAAGGTGTCATGGTCGATGTCAAACTCTAGTTCTGCCGCCAGCCGCACGGCCCGCAGCATGCGCAGGCGGTCTTCGGCAAAGCGGAGCTGCGGCTGGCCGATGGTGCGAATGGTGCGTGTGGCGATATCGGCGCGTCCGCCGACATAGTCGATGGTGCGGCCGGTCAGCGGATCATGGAGCAGGCCGTTGATGGTGAAGTCTCGTCGCATGACGTCAGACTGCGGGTCCACGAACTCCACCCGGCTGGGCCTGCGGCCGTCGACGTACGGGCCCTCCGCTCGAAACGTGGAGACCTCGTAATGGTGCCCGTTCAACGGGACGACGACGACGCCAAACTTCACACCGACCAGCACCGCATCTGGAAACAGCGTCGCCACCTCGCTGGGTCGCGCATCGGTGGCGATGTCATAGTCGTGCGGGTCACGACCCATCTCCAGATCGCGTACACAGCCGCCGACCCAGTACGCGGTGAACCTATGATCGCGCAGCCGGCGCGCGACCTCGACGGCGCCATCCCGCAGGGTGAGCGCGCTCACGGCCGCGTGCCCGTTCCGGCGGCCAGCTGCGTGCGCAGTGCGGTGGTAGCTTCTTTCAGCTGGACATCCCGCGGCCCCTGAATCAAATCCACATCCATCGGGACGCTGAGGTCCGGTCGTAGACCCTGCGCATCAATGAGGCGGCCCCGCCTGGTGTAATAGCGCGCCGTGGTCAGGCGCAGGCCCCATCCGCCGCGCAACGGATAGATGGTTTGGACCGTTGCTTTCCCAAATGTACGCTCGCCTACCAGCGTCGCGCCCGCATCTTGCAGCGCTCCCGCCACCACCTCTGAGGCGCTGGCGGTAAAATGGCTGACCAGGACCACCACCGGGCCGGAGAACCGGCGGGCCTGTGGTGTGACAGACAGGGCCGTGAGCGACCCGCGCTGTTCTTCCATGGCGACGACGCCGTCGGAGAGAAACACGCTGGCGACTGCGACGGCTTCGTCCAACAGGCCGCCGCCGTTCTCCCGCAGATCGAGCAGGAGCGCCGTCGCCCCCGCCTCAACAAGGCCCGTCACCGACCGGCTCACGTCGGACGACATCTCTTCAGAGAATTCCAGCAGGCGCAGGTACCCGATGTGTGGCTCGATCATCTTCCAGCGCGTCGGGTTCTCCCGTACCGGCTCGCGGACGAGCGACAGGTGGACGGTGCCGCCGGCCGCGCGGCGCACGACCAGGACCACCGTGGTGCCCGCGGCACCGTGTAGCCGATCCATGACCTCGTCCGGCGTGCTGTCGGCCACCGTGCGACCGTCGGCCTGCACCAGGACGTCACCCGGGGTAATCCCGCCCCGCGCTGCGGGTCCGCCGGCCGTGACGTCGCTGAAGACGATCTGCCCGCGCACGGCATCCACTTGCACGCCGATGCCGGTGTGCTCACCCCGCAGCTCCCGGTGAAAGTGCGTGAACTCCAGCGGCATGAACACGGCGCCCAGAGGGTCGGCGACCGCGCGGATCATCGCCCGGAGGACGGCCTGGATGATCCGGTCGGCGTCGCGGGGAGCCGCGACGGTTGCCGCCTGGACGTACGCGGCAGCGGCCGTCAGATCCCAATCTTCCTGTCCGGTGAAGGCGGGGAGCGGCGGAGGGTCGGTGACGCCTGCTGAGATCAGTGTGCGCTGGGTTGTCAGCACCGTCTCGTGCAGCAGGGTCAGGACATCGGGGGGTCGCAGTGCGTCTTCCCGGATCGCTTCGTACGTCTCCCGGACAAGGGCATCCGCCAGATCGGCCGTGACCTGCGCCGTGAGCGCCGGGGGCCAGGCCACGGCCAGAACGACCGCGGCCAGGACGGCCAGTAGACCGCACCGCACGAAAGCACGCATCATACTCAATCTACACAACCTACACGACCTACACAATCTGCACAATCCCCATCACAGTACTCATTCTCCAATGGGAGAATTGATTTTCCCGCGCGACACCACTCGTTGTGATTGTGTAGGTTGTGTAGGTTGTGTAGATCGCTTTGATTAGGCCGGGACTCGCGCTGGAAAACGGACGGCGGTGATCGTGCCGCCCCCCAGCACCAGGTCCCCGTCATACAGTGCGACGGCCTGCCCCGGAGCGGGGGCGCGCTGAGGCTGTGCGAACCGCACCACGACCTCGCCAGCACGGGTGCCAGGGCGTGCGATCGCTTCGACGTCTCGACTGGCGTGGCGCACACGAGCCGTCACCCGGCGGGGGGCGTCGAGCGAGTCGATCGCGATCCAGTTTGCGTCGGTCGCGCTCAGTTCCTCACAGAGGAGGTCCTGCTCGTCGCCGACGATGACGGCGTTGCGCTGCGGGTCGATTGAGACGACGAACTTCGGTTCCCCAAGGCCGGGTCCCAGACCGCGGCGCTGCCCGACGGTGTACCGCGCGATCCCCTGATGCTGCCCAAGCACGCGCCCTGCGGTGTCGAGAATCGGACCCGGGCGCAGTGCGTCAGGATGGAACCGCGCCACCACGTCGGTATAGGAGCCCCGTGGGACAAAGCAGATTTCCTGGCTGTCCGGTTTGTCAGCTACCGGAAGCGCGAACTGCCTCGCCAGCTCGCGCACCTGCCCCTTGGTATGCTCGCCGATCGGGAGCCACACCCGGCCCAGCTGCGCCTGGGTAAGCCCGTAGAGGACATAGGACTGGTCCTTGTGCTGGTCGCGTGCCCGCAGCAGACGGTACCTACCGCTCACAGGATCACGGTCGACGCGCGCGTAGTGCCCGGTGGCGAGACCGTCCAGTCCCAGCGCCGTCACCTTCTGCAGCAGGAGCGAGAACTTGATGGCCTGGTTGCAGGCAATACAGGGATTGGGCGTCCGCCCCACAGCGTACTCGGCAGCGAAGTAGCCGATCACAGCGCGTTCAAACTCGTCCCGCATGTTGAGGACGTAGTGCCGGATGCCAAGCCCATGGGCCACCGCCCGAGCATCGTCGATGGCAGAGACTCCGCAGCAGGCTTTGAACGCGTCGTCGGGTTCCGGCAGCCAGGCGGGCCACAGGTTCATCGTCAGGCCTACGACCTCATGGCCTTCCGCCGCCAACAGCGCTGCGGCCACCGAGCTGTCGACCCCGCCGCTCATCGCGACGGCCCACTTGGCCACCTCGTACCCTCCAACTACGGGACTGGGGACTAGGGACTAGTCCAACTGCCTCCCTATGTTACCACCAGTCCCCAGTCCCGAGTCCCTAGTCCCGTAGTTTGCGTCCGCTACTCCGGCGTATAGTTCTTCACGCCTTTCCACCACGTGCGCAACCGGCGCCGGATCTCGGCTTCGAATCCGTGCTCGGTGGGGTCGTAGTAGACGTGGCCGGCTACACCGTCCGGAAGGTATTCCTGGGGGACAAACCCACCTGGGTGGTCGTGCGCATACTTGTAGCCCCGGCCGTGGCCGAACTGTTTCACCGCCTGCGGATGGCTGGAATCGCGCAGGTGCACCGGGACGGGACCGGCGCGCTGTCCTTCGACATCGCGTGTGGCGGCGCCGATCGCCCGGACCACGGCGTTGCTCTTCGGCGCGGTGGCGATGTAGATGGCCGCCTCCGTCATGGGAATCTGCGCTTCCGGCAGCCCGACATACTCCACCGCATGCGCCGCCGAGGTCGCCACCACGAGGGCCATGGGGTCAGCCAGACCGACGTCCTCTGCCGCGTGAACGACCATGCGCCGGGCAATGTAGCGAGCATCCTCCCCCGCGGCGAGCATGCGCATCAACCAGTACACGGCGGCGTCAGGATCTGACCCGCGCATGCTCTTGATGAACGCCGAGATGTGGTCGTAGTGCGAGTCGCCTTCCCGGTCATAAATCAGCGCCCGACGCTGGGCGACCTCCTCCACGATCTGCACCGTGATGACCCTCGCGCCCGACGCCTCGGGCGGTGTCGTCATCGCCGCCACCTCAAGCGTGTTCAGCGCAATCCGCGCGTCCCCGTTGCTCACGGCGATCAAATGGGCGCGCGCCTCCTCGTCCACCTCGACCCGCAGGGCGGCCACTCCCCGCTCGCGGTCGGCAAGCGCCCGGCTGACGATGGTCCCGATCTCCTCGTCGCGCAGCGGTTCCAGGCGCAGGACCCGGGAGCGTGACACCAGCGTGGAGTTGACCTCGAAGAACGGGTTCCCGGTCGTCGCGCCGATGAGGATCACGGTGCCTTCCTCGACGTGAGGCAGCAGCACGTCTTGCTGGGCTTTGTTGAACCGGTGGATCTCATCGATGAACAGAATCGTGCGCGTGGCGTACAGGGCCCGCCGCTCCTGGGCCCGGGCGATCACCTGCTTGAGATCAGCGACCCCCGCGGTGACCGCGTTGACCTGCTCGACCTCAGAACGGGTCGCCTTCGCGATGACGTGGGCGAGCGAGGTCTTCCCCGTCCCTGGTGGGCCGTACAGGATGAGCGACGAAAGGTCATCGCCTTCGATGGCCCGGCGCAACAGGCGTCCAGGGCCTACCAGGTGCTCCTGGCCCACGAATTCGTCCAGCGACCTTGGCCGCATTCTGGCCGCCAGCGGCGCCTGTGCCGCGATCTGCCCGGCGGCGCTCTGCTTAAACAGCTCCACGGTCTCCTCCTCGCCCGCGACGACTGGCCTGCTGCTTCGATGGTAGCATACGGCGACCCGCAGGAGCCTGGCGCTTCCAAAGACCGCGCCTGGACTGGGAAATCTTGCTCCAGACGGGCGGAAGAGGCAGGAAATTCGCGCCTGGCGCGGAAATTCCGCAACCGAACAAATTCGACTCTGCCTCAGGAGGGCTCTCAATGGCCAAATCGATGACGAAGTCGAAGGTCGCCGACTACCTGGCAGGCAAGCTGGCGCTTCCCAAGAAGACCGCCGCCGCGTTCCTGGAAGAGATGGCCCAGCTCGCCTACCGGGAGGCGAAGAACACGTTCACCCTCCCCGGGCTGGGTAAGCTCGTGCTGGTCAACCGGAAAGCGCGGATGGGGCGCAACCCGCAGACCGGTGAACCGATCCGCATCCCGGCCAAGCGGGTCGTGCGATTTCGCGTCGCCAAGGCCGCAAAGGACGCAATCCTCGGCAACACCAAGTAGCCGCTTTAGGACTTTTCGATCGACATGATGCGAGCGGGACGCGCTCGTCGCGTCCCGCTCGTCACATTTCCCCGCCGTGCCGTGAGGCAGAAGTTCCCGAACCTGCACGGAGCAGGTGGGTGCCCTCCTGACCGCTTCTGGTTTCCCCGACTAGACGGGGCATGCCGTTCACGGCCAGAGCCCGGGCTCCCGCGGTAGTCTGTGTTGGATCGGAACTACCGCCCTACGCGAGCACGGCAGGAACCTTACTTACATCCTATCGTAAGCGCTACGGAACGGAAATGCAAACAAATCTATTGAATCTACTACGAACTTCAGATTGCTTAAGGATAGAGCCGTGTAGGTCCCCGATAGATATACGTGACTTCGCGTATGTTGGGCTGGTTGAGCAGGACCATCAACATGCGGCTGAGGCCAAACCCGAAACCTCCATGGGGAGGGCATCCATATTTGAAGAAATCGAGATAGAACTGGATGGGCTCGAGGGACAGCCCCTTCTCCCTGGCCTGCGCCACCAGGATCTCATACCGGTGTTCGCGCTGCGCACCCGTCGTCACCTCAACGCCTTTCCACAACAGGTCAAATCCCTTCGTCACCGCCGGGGTGTCCGCGTTGCGCATGTGGTAAAAGGCCCGGACATCGGCCGGGTAATCGGTGACGAACACAAACTCGTGCCCGAGTTCCTGCGCGACATACTCGCCGAGGAGCCGCTCGCCCGCCGGATCGAGATCTCCTTTGCGCTCGGGAGTGTGCCCCTTGCGTGTCAGAATCCGCAGGACGTCGGGCATGGGCATCCTGGGAAATGGCACCTGCGGAACTATCACATCCGCCCCAAACGCGCTGCGAATTTGCGGTCCCAGCTGCTCTTTGACCCTCGACAGCGTGTACTGCAGCCACTGTTCCTCGAACGCCATCACATCTTCATGCGACTCGATCCATGACATCTCCATGTCCACGCTGGTAAACTCCGTGGCGTGCCGCGGGGTAAACGACGGATCGGCGCGAAACGCCGGGCCGATTTCAAAGACGCGGTCGAACCCCGCGGCCATGGCCATCTGCTTGTAGAACTGCGGCGACTGGGCCAGATAGGCGGGGCGGTCGAAGTACTTCAACTCAAATAGCTCTGCGCCCGACTCGCTGGCGCTCCCCATCAGTTTCGGGGAGTGGATCTCGAGGAATCCTTCGCGCAGCCAGTACTCGCGCATGGCGTGCTCGACGGCCGTCTGCACCTGGAAGATCAGCAGATTCTCCGGCCGCCGAAGATCCAGGAACCGCCAGTTCAACCGGACTTCCGGATTCGATTCCTGGGCCCCCGAGACGTCCAACGGCAGCTGCCCGTCGGCTGCACCCTCCACCACCAGCTGGCGCACGAGGACCTCCACCCCGCCGGTCTTGACGACTGGATTCTCAACGACTTTCCCGATGACCGTCACCGCCGACTCGCGGGTCAGGGCGGAGATCGTCTCGTTCATGGCCGCGAGGCTCTCCGACCGCTCCGCGGTCGCCTGACCCAGCCCGGTGTGGTCGCGGACGATGAGGAACTGCACGCGCTTCTGATCGCGAATCGTGCGGATCCAGCCCTGGATCTTCACCTCCTGCCCGATGTGCTGGCGAAGATCTTTGATCAGCGTGCGAGCCATCCTGGCCCGGGCGCCACGCGGCGCAGGGTTGGTCATCTCATGCCCCATTCCGTGAGGCGCCGGCGAGGTGCTCGATGACCTGCGGCAGCGGGACGTCCTGCTGCGTTCCTGCCCGCATGTCCCGCACACCGGCCCGCTGCGCGTCCAGCTCCTGCTCACCGAGGATTACCGTAAAGCGCGCCCCCAGCCGGTCGGCCTGCTTCATCTGCGCCCGCAGCCCGCGGTCGCTTGTCTCCCCCACGGCCCGCAGTCCTGCGATGCGGATGCGGTCCAGCAGCCGAAATGCCTCGCGCGCCGGCCGCTCACCGACGGCGGCAACGAAGACGTCCAGTCCATCTCCCCGCGCGGCCGTGGGCACCTGCAGACCTTCCGCGTTCAGCACGAGGAGCAGGCGCTCGATGCCGAGACCAAACCCCACGCCGGGGACGTGCGGCCCGTCCAGTTGTTCGGCCAGGCCATCGTACCGCCCGCCGCCCAAGACCTGGTGCTGCGCTCCCCCCAGCCGCCCGGAATGGATCTCCACGGCGGTGCGTGTGTAATAGTCCAACCCGCGGACGATGAACGGGTCTTCCACGTAGGGGATGCCCAGGACGCCGAAGAGCTGTTTCACTTCTTCGAAGTGCACGCGGCAGGCTTCGTCGAGGTACTCCGTGATGCGCGGCGCCCCCGCCGCGATCTTGTGGCAGCCGGGCTCCTTGCACTCCAGGATCCGCAGGGGGTTCACCTCCAGCCGCCGCTGGCAGTCTGCGCACAGCTGATCGCGGTACGGCCGGAAATAGGTGCGCAGGGCTTCCACATATGCTGGCCGGCACACCGCATCGCCGACGCTGTTCAGCCGGACCTGCACCTCGGTAAGGCCCAGCGTTTGTATCAGCCGGATGGGCAGGCTGAGGACTTCGACATCGGCCGCCGGAGCCGCCGAGCCCAACACCTCCGCTCCGAACTGGTAGTGCATGCGAAAGCGGCCCTTCTGCGGCCGGTCATAGCGGAACATCGGGGCGATGTAGTAGAGGCGCACCGGCTGCGGCAGCGCGCCCATGCCGTGCTCGAGGTAGGCGCGCACGACGCCTGCGGTTCCTTCCGGACGCAGCGTGAGGCTCCGCCCGCCGCGGTCGGTGAAGGAGTACATCTCTTTCTCGACGATGTCCGACGTCTCGCCGGAGGTACGCTGAAAGACCTCGGTGTGCTCCACGACCGGCGTGCGGATCTCCCGGTATCCGTAGCGGGCGGCAAATTCTCTGATCAACGCCTCCAGCGCCTGCCACTTCGGCGAGTCGTCGGGAAGGATGTCGTGAATTCCACGCGGCGCCTTCATCGTCGCAACTGGGCCTCACGTAGGTGGTGCAGGTTGTGAAGGATTATACGTTCCTGTGTGCGATAATGTCAAAGGAAGAAGCGGAGGTGTGCGGATGCAGGCCATCATCCTCGCTGGCGGAAAGGGCGAGCGGCTCCGTCCCTTCACATCCGACCGGCCGAAGCCGATGGTGGAGGTCCTGGGGGTCCCCATCCTGGGGTACCAGCTGCAGTGGCTGCAGGCACAAGGGGTCGCTGATATCATTGTGGCCTGTGGATACCGCCACGAGGTGATCGAGGAGTATTTCGGGACAGGCGAAAAGTGGGGCGTGCGTATTCAGTATGCCGTCGAGCCTCAGCCGCTCGGACGGGGCGGCGCCCTGAAGCTGGCATTCGGCCTGCTGCCTGCCGGTGAGGATGTATGCCTGGCCACCAACGGTGACGTTGTCACCAACGTGCGGCTGCGGTCGCTCATCCAGGCGCATCGGGAGAACACCTGTGTGGCGACGGTGGTGCTGGCACCGTTCATCAGCCCCTACGGCATCGTCGAGGTCAGCGAGGACGAAAAGATCGCCGCCTTCCGGGAGAAGCCAGAGCTCCCCTACTGGCTCAACGCCGGCATCTATGTGCTGTCTCGCGAAATCGGGCCACTCCTTCCGGATCAGGGCGACCACGAGGACACCACATTCCCCCGCCTGGCGGCAGAACGCAGACTGGGCGCGTACAAATCCCGCTCGTACTGGCGCGCCGTCGACACGGTCAAGGATCTCTCCGAAATTCAAAAAGATCTGGAGCAACGGCTGTTGACGTCCTTCCTCGCCTAACGAAATGCCGGGAACGCGGGATCGCGGGAACTCGGGAACGCGGAACTCAGTATTAGCTCTCGGCATTTGTTCCCGTGTTCCCCCGTTCCCGCGTTCCCGTCAGTCAAGCGTTGGGCGTCGTAAGTGCCACTCCGTGACCTGCTGGTAGGTGTGGCCAACGCGCAGGACGGTTGCCTCATCACGAGGCCGCCCGGCGATCTGCAGGCCGATCGGCAGTCCCTGTGCCGTAAAACCACATGGCACCGACAGGGCAGGTAGACCGGTGAGGTTGAACGGGTAGGTGAATCGCGTGTACTCCTGGCTCATCGCCAGCGATGAGGCCGTCTGGTCGGAACCCTCCAGGGGCGCGGCCGGGGTGATCGTCGTCGGCGTGACCAGGACGTCGATGCCTCGGAGCGTCTGGATGAACTCCCGGGTGAGAAACGCCCGGGCGCGCTGCGCCAGGATATAGTCCACCGCAGAGACGAACAGGCCCCGATCGAGCTTGGCTCTGACGTCCTCCCCGAATGCCTCTCCGTGCTCGCGCAGGCGGCGTTCATGATATGCAGCCGCCTCCACACTCAGGATCAGGGTCGCGGCGGCTCCGGCATCTTGCGCGTGCGGGATCACCACGTCCAGAACGGCGGCGCCCTGGGCGGCAAGCGTGCCCACGGCCTGCCGGCATGCCGCCTCGACCTCGGGATCCAGTTCTTCCCAGAAGAAGTGTCGCGGGATGCCGATGCGCAGCCCGGCGATCCCGCGCCCGATCTCTTCCGCTGGCCGCGGGATCGCGGCCAGCACGGAGAACAACAGCCCGGCATCGGACGCCGTGCGCGTCAGCGGGCCAAGATGGTCGAGCGCCCACGAGAGCGGGACGACGCCGGATGTGGGGACCGTTCCGTAGGTCGGCTTCAGCCCGGTGATGCCGCAGAGAGATGCCGGAATGCGGATGGACCCGCCGGTATCGGAACCCAGTGCCGCGGCGCAAAATCCCGCGGCCACCGCCGCGGCCGACCCCCCGCTGGACCCTCCAGGAGTTCGCGATCGGTCCCAGGGGTTCCGCACTGATCCGGCGTGGGGGTTCGCATTGGTGACGCCGTACGCAAATTCATGGAGACCGGTTTTGCCCACGATGATCGCGCCCGCGTCGCGGAGCCGGGTGACGACCGGCGCGTCCTCGTGCGCCATGGTGTGAAAGCGCCGGTGGGCACCCGCTGTGGTCGGCATCCCGGCGATGTCGATGAGATCTTTGACGGCCACCGGGACACCGGCCAGGGGGCCGGGCGGGCGGCCCGCGCGGAGGGCGTCGTCGACACGCTGCGCGGCGTCCAGCGCCTGGTCGGTCATCACGTTAAGAAAGCTATTCAACAGGCGATCATGGACGGCAATGTGCTTCAGGAATGCCTCGGCGACTTCAACCGCGGTGACCGATCTGCCGGTGATGCGGCGGGCGATCTCCGAGGCGGACGCAAACCACAGGTCTTCCATCGCTATGGTGGCGTGAACGTCATGGCGGGCGGCAGGTCATCCAGCGGCAGCATGCGCAGCCGGCCGGCCAGCGCTCGAAGGCGGCGTACTTCCGGGAGGACGGCGGTCAACCGGTCGGGTGAAAACTCATACCCGCGAGTCCGCGCGATTACCTCAAGCTGTTCACGTGTGAGCGTGGCAGGGTCGTTTCGCTCTGTCATATCAGGATCGCGTATTCGCGCCTACGCGACTCCATCTTTCTCCAGGTTGGCGATCGCCTCCACCACCCGCGTGCACTCCTCCGGGGTGTTGTAGAAATACGGCGACAGCCGCACCACGCCAGGGCGGGCATCAACGATGATGCCGCGCCGGGCGAGCGACGCGACCACGGCGGTGGGATCCTGCCGCGGGATGGTCACGATGCCGGCCAGATCCTCCACGCGCGCCGGAGTTCTCGGACGCAGTCCGCGGCGGCGGGCCTCCTCGACCACAAGGCTCACCAGCTCGATCTGGCGGTGGCGCACGCGCGAGACCCCGATCTCTGCGACGATGCCGATGCCGGCGCGCCCGGCATAGATCGCTGCCACCGGCGGGGTGCCTCCTTCAAACCGACGCGCGCCGTCTGCGTACGCAAATTGCGTGACGTCGAAGGCAAACTGCTCCCGGTGCGCAAACCACCCGACATCGGTTGGGCGCAGATGCGAGGCGAGGTCACGGCGCACGTAGAGGTACGCGATGCCTGGTCCACCCAGCAACCACTTCAGGCCGCCCGTGATCAGAAAGTCGACCCCGGCCGCATGGACGTCCAGCGGCAGCTGGCCGACCGACTGGTAGGCGTCGATCAGGCAGTGCGCGCCGTGCTGATGCGCGACGTGGGCCAGCGCCGCGATGTCCTGCACGGCACCGCTGGTGAAGTACACGTGGGAGGCCACCAGCAGCTGGGTGCGGGCATCGACCGCGCGCGCGTACTCAGCCACAGGGACGGCGAGACGGTCAGGACTGCGGATCATCTCCAGGGTGACTCCGCTGGACTCTTTGACCATCCACTGGTACACCGTGGTCGGGAACTCGAGATCGCTGATCACCACCCGGGGCCGCTCTCGATAGTCGTAGGCGCTGGCCACCGCCGTCAATGCCGTGGTCACCGAGGGGAAGATGGCGATCTCATCCGGCCAGGCCCCGATCAGCGCGGCGAACTCTTCCCGCAGGTGTTCAATCTCTGCTGACCATGGGCCGTACCAGGCCGCGGCCCCGGAGGCGTCCCACAACGCGGTGAATTGGCGGACCGCGGCCTCGACCCGCGTGGAGAGCGCTCCCAGCGAGCAAGTATTAAAGTACGTCCGCTGCCGGAAGATGGGGAATTCCGCCCGATAGCGCTCCCACGCGATGACGGTGTCAGCCTGCGCGCGCAATGAGCGTTCCACCGCTTCACCGCTTCAACTGTTCAACCGCGCGCGGCAGGCGCGCGAGGCGGCGGGCCACCTCGTCCAGCGTGGGTTCTTGTTTGGGGTAGGCGAACCGGATGTAGCGCCGTCCAGGCTGCGGGTGATGGAAAAAACTGCTCCCAGGGACGGTGGCCACACCGAGTTCTTTCACCAGAAACTGCGTGAACGCCACATCATCCTGACCGAACTCGCTGATGTCCGAGATGATGTAGTAGGCCCCGGAGGGCACGATGGGGCGAAATCCCGTCTGACGCAGGATGTCCAGCATGCGATCTCTCTTGCGCTGGTACATCGTGGCCAGGTCGGCATAGTACTGCCGCTTCAGGTGCAGCGCAGTCACCGCCGCTTCCTGTAGCGGCGCGGCGGCGCCCACAGTTAGAAAGTCGTGCACCCGCCGGATGCCGTTGGTGATGTCAGGGTTCGTGCAGATGGTCCATCCGACACGCCAGCCGGTGACGCTGTAAGTCTTGCTGACACTGTTGATCGTCACCGTGCGCTCCGCCATCCCGGGGAGTGCCGCGAGACTGACGTGCTGGCGGCCGTCGTACAGCAGGTGTTCGTACACTTCGTCGGTAACGGCGATGACGTCATGCCGCCGGCACTGGTCGGCGACGAGCTCCAGTTCCTCACGGCTGAAAACCTTCCCGGTCGGGTTGTGAGGCGTGTTGACAATGACCGCTTTCGTCTTGGCCGAGAACGCGTTGCGCAACTCTGCGGCCTCGAACCCGAGCCCCGGATCGTCCAGATGCAGGGTGACGTACCGCGGGGTCGCGCCGGACAGCGCCGCATCAGGCCCGTAGTTCTCGTAGAAGGGCTCGAAGATCACCACCTCGTCCCCGGGATCGATGATGGCCAGTAGGGTCGCCATCATCGCCTCGGTGGCGCCGCAGGTGACGGTAATATGCAGTTCGGGGTCGACCGTCAGCCCGTTGTACCAGGCGAACTTTTCGGCAATGGCCTGGCGCAGGCGCGGGGCCCCCCAGGTAATCGCGTACTGGTTGAACCCCTCCCGCAGCGCTCTGGCCGCGGCGTCCAGTAACTCGCCCGGTGGATCGAAATCGGGAAATCCCTGGGCGAGGTTGACGCCGTGATACAGATTGTTCAAACGCGTCATCTCGCGGATGACCGACTCTGTGAACAGCCCCACCCGTGTGGCCGTGTGGCTCTTCGCCACGTGATCGCCTCCTCCAGGACGTTGAAACGTTGAAGCGTTGAAACGTTGAACCGGAGACTTTCAGGCTGCCCGCAATCACGCTTCAACGTTCCAACGTTTCAACGTTCCAACGCGTCGCCCTGCCTACTCTGATCCGAGCAACTGGCGCACCAGATCGCGGGCATCAAAGTAGACCCGCTGCCGCCGGATCAGGCCCGCGGCCACCTCCAGAAACATGGCGAATCCGTGCCGATAGAGGCGGGACGCAGATGGGACGCGCCCCGGAATCCGCAGATGCAGGGTGCGGTGCCGGCCGGTGACCGTGCCTTCGACTGCCGCGGTACTGCCGGAGATGACGACCGCATCGTAGGTGCTGGTCTCCTCCCAGTTGTCGAAGAAGGACGCAAAGGCCCGCTGGATCTTCGCTTTCCCCTCGACCCGCGGGCTGGCAGGAAACTCCAGTACCGCATCGTCGGCGTAGAACGTCATCAGCGTCTCGAGATCCCTGCCGTTGACCGCTGCCAGGTGGGCGGTCAGCATGCCCTGGAGGTCCCTTGCCGCCGACGAAGGTGCGCTGCGGGCCGACGACCGTAACGTTCGCAACCGCTTGCTGCGGGGATTTCGGCTCACCAGTCACCAGCCACAAGTCACGAATGGAGCACGCGCTCAACCGAGTACACATCCGGCACCTTGCCGACCTTCTGCATCACCGCATGCAGCTGCGCGACGTTGCGGATGTCCAGCACCAGGGTGACGATTCCCACCTTGTCCTTGCGCACCCGGGCGTTGACGGACAGGACGTTGGTCTTGCTGTCGGCGATCGCGGCCAGGATATCTTTCAGCAGGCCGACCCGGTCGAACGCGGCGACCTCGATCTCCACCTGGTAGGAGGCTTCGGGGATCGATTCCCACTCCACCTCGATCAGCCGTTCCGGATGCGTGCGCAGCGATTTGACGTTGGGGCAGTCCTGGCGGTGAATGGTCACCCCGCGCCCCCGCGTCACATAGCCGACAATCCGGTCGCCGGGGAGCGGCGTGCAACAGAGGGAGAAACGGGTGAGCACGTTGTCGGCGCCCCGCACCCGCACGCCGCCCGCCGATGGCGCGGCGGGCGCCGGCACCACCGGCGCCGGGGCCTCGGGGGCAGGGACCTCGCCGCGCAGCGCGGTCACCACCGAGAGCAACGAGACATCGCCATTGCCGAGTGCGGCCAGCAAGTCCTCGTCGCTGCCCACGTTGAACTTCGGCGCGGCCTCACGCAGTTTGTCTGGCTTCATCAGGGCGGTGAGCGCGCCGAGCCGGCGCAGTTCTTTCTCCAGCAGCTCGCGGCCGCGTTGGACGTTCTCTTCGCGGGCTTCCTTCTTGAACCACTGCCGGATCTTGGCCCGGGCGTTGTTCGTGGCCACGAACGTCAGCCAGTCGCGGCTGGGCCCGGTGCTGGTCTTGCTGGTGACGACCTCGACGATATCGCCGGTGTGCAGGTGGTGCGACAGGGGGACGAGCCGGCCGTTCACCTTTGCCCCGACGCAGCGGTGGCCGACATCGGTGTGAATGCGGTAGGCGAAGTCGACCGGCGTGGCTCCGGCCGGCAGGTCGACGACGTCACCCTTCGGGGTGAAGACGAAGACCTCGTTTTGGAACAGATCCAGCTTCACCGATTGCACGAAGGCGCGCGCGTCCTGCAACTCGGAGTGCCAGTCCAGCAACTGCCGCAGCCACGACAGTTTCTGCTCGAACTCCTTCTCCGCGGGCTTCCCCTCTTTGTATCTCCAGTGGGCGGCGATGCCGTGTTCGGCCTCACGGTGCATCTGCATCGTCCGGATCTGGATCTCCAGCGGTTCTCCTTCGTAGATCACGGTGGTGTGGAGCGACTGGTAGCCGCTGGTCTTCGGATTCGCGATGTAGTCGTCGAACTCGCCTGGGATGGGTTTCCACAGTGAGTGCACGACGCCCAGGGCCGCGTAGCAGTCTTTCACATCGTCGACGATGACCCGCACGCCCAGCCGGTCGTAGATCCGGGCCACAGGCTGGCCGGCGTACTTGGGCCGCTGCATCTTGCGCCAGATGCTGTACACGTGCTTGGGCCGGGCCGTGACCTGCTCCCGCGCCACCCGCAGCCCCGCGCGGTTGAGCTCGCGGCACAGCGTGTCGGCGACCTGTTCCAGGAACTGCGAGCGGGTGGCTTCGGCCTGCACCAGCTGGTTCTTCACTTCCTGCGCCGAGTCCGGTTGCAGCACCGCGAAAGCCAGGTCCTCCAGTTCGCGCTGGATGCGGCCGATGCCCAGCCGCTCAGCCAGCGGCGCGTAAATGTCGAGGGTTTCCTGGCTGGTGCGGCGCTGTTTCCACTCCGGCAGGTACTGGATGGTGCGCATGTTGTGCAGGCGGTCGGCCAGCTTGATCAGCACGATGCGGATGTCGCTGGCCATGGCCAGGAACATCTTGCGCAGGCTCTCGGCCTGCCGCTCCTCGCGGCTCATCCACTCGATCTTGCCGAGTTTGGTGACGCCATCCACCAGCGAGGCGATCTCGGTACCGAACCGCGCCTGCACCTCGTTCAACGTGACGCCGGTATCTTCGGCGACGTCGTGCAGCAGTGCCGCAGCGATGGTCACCGGATCGAGGCGAAGATCGACGAGCGTGGCGGCGACGGTGACGGAGTGGTTGATGTATGGTTCGCCGGACGCGCGGGTCTGGGCGTGGTGGGCCTGCGCGGCAAACTGATAAGCCTCGCCAAGGACGTCCAGGTCCGCCTTGGGAAAATGCTCCCGCATCTTCGCCAGGAGCTCCTGGACCTCCGCCGGCAGGTCCTGGAACGCGCCAGGTTGACGGGCCTGTAACCGTTTCATACTCGTCTCTTGCGTCTTGTTGCGTCCATTGCGTCTTCTTGCGTCTCCATGAATTGTTGTGGACGCAAGAGACGCAATGGACGCAATAGACGTCAGTGTATTCCCGGTCCCGCGACGGCCTTCAGGATGTCAGTGAGCGGGCCGAACGCCCACCGGCTCATCTCCTGGAACGCCTCTGCTTCGCGATGTCCCTCCGCATAACGCAGTGATGTGAGCAGGTCGCGCCGCTCCTGGCCGGACAGCGTGATCCGCCACCGGTCCCCATCATAGTCGCGCTGGATCACCCCGGCCTCCGCCAGAATGTCGAGCCCGATCCCGATCGCCCGCGGCGCAATGCCCTCGCGCTGGAGCGCAGCGTCGGGCCGGTCGTCCGGCCAGGCGGCCATCCCTGCCCGCTCGACTTCCGCCCGCACGATTCGGTAGATCGCCGCCAGCATCTCACGGTCCGGGTGGCGCTCCGCGAGCGCCGCGGCTACCCGTGGCAGATCCTCCCTCCGATATAACAACGTCACCGTAGCCTGCCGTCCATCCAGGCCGGCGGACCCGATGACCTCGAGCAAGTCACCCCGATGCGCGGGCAGGCCGGCGATGAGCACCTGCCGGATATCAGGCGGGGCCGCATCGGCGGTAAACCCATCCGCCGCCACCAGCGCCTGGATCTTCCCGTCCGCAAACTGCTGTTCGAGGACCTCCCGCACCCGGAGGGGCAGGCCCCCGTGATAATATGCTACCTGCCCCGGATTCTGTTCGCGCAGCCGGGAGGCAAGGTCGATGGCCGCGGCCCGCTGCCCGGTGTAGAGCAGCGCCTTGCCCTGGCGCCGGGCGTCGAGAAGCATCGCCTCCCGGTCCTGCGCGCCTCGCCGGTCCACTAGGCGCAGGTTGATGCGCGGGAACGGATCCGTGATGATCTCCGCCGCCGCGAGGCGCAGGGCATCTTCCGCCGGGCCAGCGCTTCCCTGGAAGTCTCCGCGCAGCGGGCGCCCCAGCACCCGCGCCACATCGTCGAGCGCATTATCCTCTATTGTAGGTTCGCACTCCGCCAGAAGCAAAGACGGCCGCAGCCACGCCTGCACAGGCGCGGCTTCCCCGTCTGTGCCGATGCTCTTGAGAAACTCGATGCTTGCCAGCAACAGGTCAACCGCGCCGTTCTGCAAGCCCTGCAGGAGGTGCTGGCGCTGCCGAAACCGCAGCGCGCCGTGAGCCCGCGCGCAACGCACGCCGATCTCCCTCGCCCGCGGCGCCAGGCGCTCGTACCAGCGGTCCACCAGCGACTGCAGCGGCACGGCGATCACGACAGGACCCCGTCCGGCGACAACCCAGGCCGCCGCGGTGACTTCCATGACCGGCCGCCTGCCCCGCCCCGGTCCAAACACCGCCCGCAGCGGTCGGCCCCCAAGGAGCGCCTGGATGGCCGCGCGCTGCGGCTCGCGAAACGGCCGGCCGCGGTGCAGGTGGACGGTGACGCGCTCGACGAGGGCGTCCGCGGCGAGGCCGCTCCAGCTCAAGCGCAGCGCCTGTCCCGGATCCGGTTCGTCGAGCGGCGCATCGTGGCGGTGGACATGGATATTTACGCCGAAGCTGCGATCCCCGCCTCCGGTAATTTGTGTAACAGCTGCCGCATACCGGATCCCGGTGTCGATCGACGGAGCCAGACGCGACGCGATTCGCGCGCTGAGATAGCCGATCTGCGTCCCGGACGCGGTGACGACCTTCACGGCATGGGGATCGTGGGGGTTGTCCGGCTCACGGCGGAGCATCAGCGGATCGCCGGGACGCAGCGCCCGCACCGTTTCCTGCCGGCCTTCAAACGTCACGCCCGCGACCTTAGTGTAAAACGCGCCCGCCTCTTCCAGCCCCAGCGGCTCCTCGGTGGTGTAGTCACCGGCCCGCGCGAAGAGCCGCTCGATGAGCAGGCGGCCATCGGTCAGCACTTCTTCCAGGTTTAGCCCGGGCGTGGCGAGATCGTGTACGATCAGCTGCACGCGCGTGGTGTCGTTCCAGCGGTCGAGACCCACCGTGTACGCCAGATCCACTTTGGCGCGGGTGAACGCCAGCAGCTCCGAGGCATCGCCGAGGCGGAAGCCAACCGCTTCGGCATAGGCCGACCCGTCGGTGACGCCCAGTCGCAGGTGCTGACCATCGCCCATCACCCGTGTCGTCACGGCCGTCAGTCCCCGTGTCGCCAGGACGGGCTCGCCATTGCCCATCCCAAAAGGCGCCAGGCGCGCCAGCTGCTCGCTGAGCGCTGCGGTGACCGCGGGCAAGGGGACCTCAGCATCTACATGGAGGGCGGGAACGAGATCCGCTGGGGTCAATCGCGTCGAGGCGATCTCACCGAAGCGCTTGGAAAATTCACTGACGCGCTCAGCACGGACGGTCAGCCCCGCCGCCATGGCGTGGCCGCCGAAACGATCGAGCAGGTCGGCGCACTCCGCCAGCGCCTCGACGAGGTGGAATCGCTCAATGCTGCGCGCCGAGCCCTTCGCCGTCCCGTCCTGCACGGCCATGAGGACCACCGGTCGATAGTAACGTTCCACGAGCTGCGAGGCCACGATGCCGATCACGCCGGGGTGCCACCCCTCACCGGCCAGCACGATGGCCGGAGCCTCCTGGAGCCGTGACGATTCGACTCGTTCGATCGCCTGGGCCAAAATCTGCTCACACAGCGCCCGCCGCTGCTGGTTGGCGGCATCGAGCTGCGCCGCAATCGCGTCGGCCTCTGCGGGGTCGCCGGTGGTCAGCAACTTCACGGCCACGCCGGCATCACCCAGGCGGCCCGCCGCGTTCAGGCGGGGCGCGAGGGAGAACCCGACGTGCCGGGCCGTGACATCGCCGGACACCCCCGCCACTTTGATGAGCGCCGCCAGTCCCAGGCAGGGTAGATCGCGCATCCGCTGCAGGCCAGCCCGCGCGATGATGCGGTTGTCCTCGACGAGCGAGACAACGTCGGCGATCGTGCCCAGCGCGGCGAGATCCAGCAGCTCCTCCGGCATCGGCGGCTGGTGCGAGCGGCGGCGCACGGCCCGCAGCACCTGGAACGCCAGTCCCGCTGCGGAGTACTCTCGGAACGAGGCGCCGGCATCACGGCGCTTGGGGTCGACGACCGCCACGGCGGGGGGCAGCGCTGGGCCGGGCTCATGGTGATCCACGACGATGACGTCTTGCTTCCGCTCACCCGCCCGCGCGATCTCGCCGGCCGCAGTGACCCCGCAGTCCACCGAGACGACCAGGTGCCGTCCCGCCTCCGCGAGCCGGTGCAGCGCGGCATCGTTGAGCCCGTAACCTTCGGTGAACCGGGAGGGAATGTAGAAACTTACTTCGCCCCCCAGCGCCTGCAACCCGCGCAGCAGAATACTGGTGGCGGAGACGCCATCGGCGTCGTAGTCGCCATAGATGGTAATCGGCTCATGCGTGCGGAGCGCCCGGACGAGCCGCTCGGCCGCGGCCGGCACGTCGACGATGCCATCGGGGTCGGGGAGCGAGTCCAGCGGAGCGTCGAGAAACGCCCGGGCGCGGTCAGCGGAGTCGTACCCGCGGGCGATCAAGACCTGCGCGACGACGGGGTCAACGCCCAGCACCTGCGCGAGCGCGTCGCGGGCCGGGA
>VBAI01000060.1 GCA_005882295.1 Candidatus Segetimicrobium genomatis
TGCATTCGGAGAAATGCCAGTTCGTGCGCCGTCATGCGGCCGCGCTGGCGGAGTTTTCCCGTGACCACCCCGGTCACACTGCTGACCGCCACCCCGGCGCTGCCCTCCCAGGACCGGACCACGGCGTCGCCGGTGTCGAACCCCTCGACGGCGTCGATGAGGTCACTCATGAAATTGCGCCGGCGCAACTCGCCGTCGGTAAAGATCTCAAATCCCAGCTCTTTTTGTTTGGCCAGCACACGCTGGACGTGCCGGTCCTCCATCGCCCGCAGGCGCTGCGGATCCGCCCCCTCCTGCCGCGCTTTCAGGAGTTCAGCCGGCCGCAAGAAACTGCCGACCTGATCGGCTCGATACGAGGCGCCCATCGCAGATACCCTCAATCGGATGATGTGTGGAGACGTATTCGATTTTCAGGTTGACTATTCTTGCTTCTTCAACCGGGGGTGTCGATGAGACCGAGGAGGGTCGGTTTAACGGTTACCGTTGGTCGAGAACAAAAACGCCACCAACTGTGCTGGCGTAAATGGTCGTGGGCGTCTTCGGGTCGATTGCCACCCCCCATACAACGAGGTCGGTCAGCCCCATGTTGAGGGGCCTCCAGCTCTCGCCTCCGTCGGTGCTCTTGAAGACTCCGCTGCCGGAGGTGCCCGCATAGATAGTCGTGGTGGTCTGTGGGTCGATAGCCAGCGAGAAGGCTTTGAGATTGCTCAAGTCACCATGAAGGCGCCAGGTGTCGCCTCCATCGGTACTCTTAAATACGCCGCCGCTCTGGAATGCGTAAAGTGTGGTCGGGGTGTTGGGATCGATCTTCAAGCCTCTTACGTAGATTTGAGAACCGGCTTGGGACTTCTCGTCTCTGACCAATCCGACGTTTGTTTCACGCCATGTCATCGCGCCATCAGTACTCTTGAAGATACCCTTACCGGAAATAACCATGTACAGAGTCGTGGGGCTCTTCGGGTCGATCACCAGGGAGAGAGCCATACATCCGCCCCCGCCTACATGGAGAGCACGCCAGTTCTCGCCGCCGTCTGTGCTCTTAAACATGGGGACGCCGCCGCCGCAGTTATCCTCGCTGCTCAGCCCAGAGGCGTAGACGGTAGTTGGAGTCTGCGGGTCGAGAGCGAAGGTAACGTAATACCAAATCTTCAGATCGGTACCGATGGCGCGCCACCTCATGCCACCGTCGGTGCTCTTGAACAACCCACTACCATGGCTGCCTACATAGAGGGTCGATGGCGTCTTGGGATCAACGACAAATCCAGTCATTCTGAGGGTACCAAGTCCCATGTTGATGGCACGCCAGGTGCCGCCTCCATCAGTGCTCTTGAACACGCCGGCAGCGAGGCCATAAACGACATTTGGTGTCTGCGGATCAATGGCCCTAGGCACAATATCGAGACCTGGCAGCCCGCTATTGACAGCGCGCCAGCTGGCTCCTCCGTCAGTACTCTTGAAGATGCCGGTGATCTCAGTACCCATATAGAGCGTCGCAGGCGAGTGGGGATCGATGATGAGGGCGCTGACAACACTGTTGGCTGGATCTGGGTCGAGAGCGCGCCAGGTCACGCCCCCGTCGATGCTCTTGAAGACCCCGCGACCACCAGGAGCCCCATGCACCCCCCAGGCGCCGGCAAAGCCCGCATAGAGGGTCATCGGTTTCTGCGGATCGATGGCTAGAGCGTAAACATTTTCAATGGACAGGCCTTCGCGGGAAGGGCGCCACGTGTCGCCACCATCGGTACTCTTAAAAACGGAATCCCCATCCGTGCCCGCGTAGAGAGTGGCCGAAACCTGGGGATCGATGGCCAGCGCAACAACCGCAGCTTCGGTGAGACCTGCCCTTCGCCAGGTTTCGCCCCCATCGCCGCTCTTGAAGATCCCTCTTATCCGCGCTGGTCGGAAGGACGAAAGGCCTATGTAGAGCGTGGTCGGAGTCTTGGGGTCGATCGCAATACTGCTGACTCCAACGTCATCGGGAAGGCCAGCCCTGAGGGTGCGCCAGGTGCTGCCTCCATCTGTGCTCTTGACGATACTATTCCCGCCTGCTGCGTAGAGCGTCGCTTGAGTCTGCGGGTCGAATGCGATCTTTGCAATAGAGAGGGCAGGGTAGACGCTGCTGACGGTCACGCCAGGACCAGACCACGTCCCACCCCCATCGATGCTCTTGAAAATCTGGCCCCCGGCGACACTCAATTTCAGTGTTGGGTAGACCGGTATAGGTAGCCCGCCAACTGCGACCCCCGTCGGCAGTTTTGTACAATCTCCCCTCCGGTGGAATACCCTCGCTCCATTGAGAACGGCTGTCCTTGATACCCGCGTAGAGAACAGTCGGTGTTTGGGGGTCAACGGCGAGGGCGGTGACAGTCCCGCCTTCCGGCCCATAGCTCGTCCAGACGTTTTGGCCTGCGGCGGCCGGCCATAGGAAAGAAGTGGCGATGACCATCACGATCGGGATCACTAAAGTGAATCCGTGTTTCATGACCATCACCTGCAGAAATTTTGCCCCGATTAACCTTCTGGCAGCCCCGTAGAGATGATCTCGAAGTGATTTCGCCTACCGCGCACAGGCGAGAGGCAAGCCCTCAACGAACTGTGTCGCACGGGCCTGCGGAGGTGAGTGGGATGACGGAAGGCAGCGTCGACTCCCGGACATTCCGAAATGCGCTGGGGCGCTTTGCTACGGGGGTGACGGTGATCACCACGGTGGCGCCAGACGGCGTTCATGGGATGACAGCCAACGCCTTCACGTCGGTCTCCCTGGATCCCCCGCTGGTACTCGTCTCCGTCGCAAAACAGGCCAGGACACACGAATACCTGAGCCAGGCGCGCCGGTTTGGGGTGAGCATCCTCAGCGCGGAGCAGGAACCGTTTGCCTGGCATTTCGCCGGCCGTCCCCGCGACGGGTTAAAGACGCCCTTTGTCTGGAAACGGGAGGTCCCTCTGCTGCAGGATGCGCTGGCTCATCTCGTATGCTCCGTCGAGACGACGCATCCCGGCGGGGATCACACGCTCTTTCTCGGCCGGGTCGAGGAGTTATGGTACCGAGACGGCTCGCCGCTGGCGGTCTACCGGGGACGGTTCTTCGGCTTGATCCCGCTGCCTTCCGGCGAGTGGAAACCGGGACAGGAGATCATGCTGGATAAAGGCGACAAACCGGGCGAACCGCCGGAGCAGTGGTGGTAGTGGGCGCGACGACCCCTACTGCCGGAGGACAAAGACGCTGCCTGCAATGGCGACTCCTCCGCTTGCGTAGGTAATGAAAGTGGTTGCGTAGATAGTCGCAGGATTTACTGGATCAATTGCCAGACTACTCACAGCTAGATCGATTAGCCCACTGTTGAGAGGGGTCCATGTCCCGCCTCCGTCAGTACTCTTGAATACCCCGCCGCCGTAGGTACCCGCGTAGATGGTGGTCGGAGTCCGGGGATCGATAGCGAGGGAAGTGACTTTGAGATTGGTCAGACCGGTGATAACGGGACTCCAATTGGCCCCACCGTCAGCGCTCTTGAACACGCCCGCGAACTTAGCGGCGTAGAGTGTTGTCGGAGTACGAGGATCAATGGCAAGATCACGGACGTACAGGCACGTAGTCGGAAGATGACAATTCTCCTCCAAGGGCAGGCCACCAATAACGGAGCGCCAGTTCTCACCCCCGTCGGTGCTCTTAAAGATTCCTGCCTCGATGTTCACCGCATAGAGCGTGCCCGGATTCTTCGGATCGATACGCAACTTCCGCAGAGTAACACCAGTGTCGCTGATCTTGAAGGACCGCCAACTCTCGCCCCCATCAGTGCTCTTGAACACGTATGAGGTGCTCACGGCATTGTCGGAACTGGACTCACCGCCCGCGTAGACCGTTGTCGGAGTCTGAGGGTCAAGGCTCAAAACTGCAATGTACCGGATGGGGAGGCGAGTAACGCCGGGCTGAACGGGCCCAGGGATGGGGGTGGCGTGCCAACTCGCGGCGCCGTCGGTGCTCTTGAACACCCCGGACCCATTGGTGCCTACGTAAAGGGTCGTCGGCGTTCTTGGGTCAACGACAAAATCGGTCACAATGATGGTGGGTAGCCCAGTGTTAACAGCACGCCAGGTGCCGCCCCCATCCGTGCTCTTGAACACGCCGGCAGCGAGTCCATAAACGACGTTTGACCTCTGCGGATCAAAAGCCACGGGCACAATCCCGAGATTGGGCAGGCCGGTATTGATCGCACGCCAGTTGTCGCCCTCGTCTGTGCTCTTAAACATGCCCGTGACTTCGGTACCCATATAGACTGTGGAAGGGGTCCGGGGGTCGATGACCAGTGCGGTGACAACACTGTTGGCCGGATCTGCGTCGAGGGAGTGCCAGGTACCGGCCCCATCGGTACTCTTGAAGACCCCGTGGCCCCCAGGGGTTCCATGTACGCCCCCCCCGGCACCTGCATAACCTGCATAGAGGATCGTTGGGCTCTGTGGGTCGATGGCGAGGGCGTAGACATTGTCGATGGACAGACCCTCACGAGCAGGACGCCACGTCTCGCCGCCGTCGGTGCTCTTAAAGACGTAATTCCCATCCGTCCCCGCGTAGAGAGTGGTCGGAGTTTGGGGATCGATGGCCAGGGCCACAACCACGGCATCGGTGAGGCCTACGCTCCGCCAGGTCTGTCCGCCGTCAGTACTCTTAAAGACTCCTCTGGTCCGCGCTGGTCGGTACGAGGAAAGGCCTACATAGAGCGTGGTCGGAGTCTTGGGGTCGATCGCCATGCTTGTGACTGCAACGTCAGTGGGCAGGCCATTGGTGATGGTCCGCCAAGAGCTCCCCCCCTCGGTACTCTTGAATAATCCAGAACCCGCCTACATCACGCCAGGTTGCCCCACTATCGATGCTCTTGAAAATGCGCCGGGGAGAGGCACTCAAATAAATGGTAGCCGGGGTCAGAGGATCAATGGCTATGGCAAGGATTTCTGCTTTGGGGAGGTCGGCACCCATGGCACGCCAACTGCGACCACCGTCGGTGGTCTTGAACAATTTGCCTGCCGGTGGAATACCCTCGCTCCACTCAAAGCGACTATCTGTAATCCCCGCGTAGAGAGTGCTCGGCTTTTGAGGGTCAATGGCCAAGGCTGTGATAGTTCCGCCTTCCGGACCGACGCTGGTCCAGATTGGCTGAACCGGTTCAGCTCCGGCCGGCCACCTGAGCGAGGCGACAAGGACCAGCGAAAGCACGACTCGGCTGATGCGACGAACTCCGCGACGCGCGCGCCTCATTTCACTCTTCAATGCCACCATATAGAAAACTATAAGGGCGACTTGACTCCGCTTACCAGTAGGGAAACTCCCTAGACACTTCACCGGTACCTGCCCAGACGCTGTAATGCGTACAGCACGAAGCGATCGTCCACGACCAGGCTGAGGTTCACCTTCGTAGATACGAAGCCGTTCTGCGCGTACCACTCCTGGTCGAAGCGCAGGCTTTGCCGGTTCACAGTCCCGTCGGGATCGAGCCAGGGCATGACCATTTTCTCGTACAGTGCGAAGTCTTTGACCGGTGTGAACTTTGCCAGGGCGCCGATTACCTGTTGTTTCTTCTCAGGTTGCTTCTTGATGAACGCATCATTAAAGTCTCGCACGCCCTGCAGGTAGGCGACCATGAACTTTCTCCCCGCGTCCACCTTTTCGCGCCGCATGTGAGGCGCGTACAGGACTACGGCGACCTGATGGTCCGGATAGATCTTGTCCGCGCTCTCGATGAAGACCCCGATCTGCTGCTCGAGAGCCTGGGTCCTGAAAGGCTCGATCAGCAGTGCCCCATCCAGCGCCTTGTTGGCCATGGCCGGAACCATGTCCGGGAAGGCCATGATGGTAATCTCCACGTCGTCGGGCCTGAGGTTGGCTTTCTGCGCGAACATGACCAGATCGATGTGCGGGGAGATCCCCCTGGCCGCCAAGCCGATGCGCAACCCCTTCAGATCGGCTAGGGTCTTGAACCGGCCGCTCTCCACGAGATCGCGGCGGATGATCAGCGCCTCGTAACTCTGCCCCGTCCGAATCGTCCCCTTGTCGGCCACGATGCGCAGATCCACCCCCCGGGCCATGGCGTTGAAGAGTCCCGCGCTGACCGCGCCACCGCCGATGTCGAGCTGGCCGACTCCCAGGGGAGCAATCATGTCCGCGGCGGACCGAAACGGCACGAACTCGATGGCCAGACCCTGTTCCGCGAAGTAGCC
>VBAI01000061.1 GCA_005882295.1 Candidatus Segetimicrobium genomatis
TGTTACCTTCCCCCGGGTTCGAGGCCTAATAAGCGCACGGCATTCTCGCGGAGCATCCGCCGCTTGACCTCAGCCGTTGCGGTCATCCGCTCAATCGCGTCCAGCGTCTGGCGGATGTAGCGCGATCCGCCCTCGGCATCGAATGGCATGTCGCTGCCGAACAAGACGTGCTCCGGGCCGAAGAACGCCAGCCCGCACTCGAGGGCGGGTGGTGATCCATACAGCGCCGTATCGGCAAAGAACATTCGATAGTACTCGTGGGGATGCTTCTTGAGCTTGTGCAGCAGGGCGCCGTAGTCCTCATCCGCGGTGCGCGCGCCGAACTGATCGTAGGCATTCTTGATCCGGGACTCCAGGAACGGGACGGTGCCGCCGAGGTGGTGCGTGATCACCTTCAGCGTCGGGAAGCGATCGAACAGCCCGCTGAAGATCATCCGCGTCATGGCGATCGTCGTATCGAAGGGCCATCCGAAAACGTGCCAGATCTCGTAGAGTGACTTCTTCTCACCCGGATAGTCGGGGGGCGCGGCGCCGCGTGCCGGATGCAGCCAGATGGGTACATCGAGTTCGGCCACCGCCTCAAAAATCGGCAGCAGGTCTGGATCGTCGAGCGGTTTCCCATTGATGTGGGTATAGAGCTGGACGCCGCGCAGCCCCAGGCGCCGGACCGCGTGGTCGATTTCGCGCAGCGTCGCAGGGACATCATTGAGCGGCAGGCCGGCAACACCGGCGGCGAAGCGGTCTGGATACTTTGTGACCAGCGCGGAGAGCTCCTCATTGGCGATGCGGGCCAGCTCAGCGCTCTTCCCGGGCGACGCCACCGCTTCCACCGGCGGCAACGCCAGGCTCAGCACCTGGACGTAGTCATCGAACCGGTCCAAAATGCGAAAGCGCGCGTCCAGGTCGACGAGGGTGGGAATGGCGGACACACGCTTCTGCATGTAAAAGCCGGCCGGCGCCGCCGCCATGACGGCATCAAAGTAGCGTTTGGGGAGAATATGGGCGGAAATGTCAATTCGTGTCACAGATCTTCTCCTATCGTCTCGGTCTCCACGGAATCAACACTCGTTCGACCGCGTCGATAATCAGCGCCGCCAACCACCCCAACACGGCGATCACGACAAGTCCGACGTACATCCTCTCCACCTGGAAGATCGTCCACGCCTGCCAGATCATGTAGCCGATGCCGCTGCGCGCTCCCACGATCTCCGCGATCACGATCAGGATGAGCGCAATCCCCAAACCCAGCCGCAGCCCGGCAAAGATCAGCGGCAGCGCGCCGGGGAACGCGATAGTGCGGAACACCTGCAGGCGGCTCGCGCCAAAGTTGCGGCCCACGTCCAGGAAAATGGGCTGGATGTTGAGCACGCCGGCCATCGTGTTGATGAGCACAAGGTAGAAGACCCCAATCGCCACCAGCGCCACCTTCGACGCGTCTCCCAATCCAAAAATTAGCATCACCAGCGGCAGGATGGCGCTCTTAGGGATCGGGTACGTGGCCGAAATGATCGGGTTGAGCGCGGCCCGCGCCCAGCGCGACAGCCCCATCGCCAGCCCGAGCGCGAGGGCAGGCACTCCGCCGGCGAGCAACCCGAGCAGCACCCGCTTCAAACTCGCCCCGACGTGCAGCAGGAGCTCTCCCGAGACGATGAGACTGGTGAACGTTCCCACGATCGAGGATGGCGCAGGAAAGAAGCGCGCGTCGAGGATCCGGATCCGCACCAGCGCCTCCCACAGCGCAATGAGCAGCAACGGGGAGACAATCGCGATCAATTGCTCCCCCACGGCCACCCTGCGCACAAAAGAAGAAGTTGCCGCGCGGGGGATCACCCGCTCAGATGAGCGGGACATGCACGGCGACCTCCTCCCCCTTTGCCTTGAGCACCTCTTCGCGCAGCAGTCCCCAGAGCTGGTGAATCAACCGCCCGTACGCCGGGTCGGCCCGCATCTCATAGGCCTGGCGGGGGCGGGGAAACGGGACCTCCACGACGGCCTTGACCCTTCCTGGTGCGGCCGTCATGACGAGGATACGGTCGGCGAGCACGATGGCCTCGTCGATGCTGTGGGTGATGAAGACCACCGTCTTGCGGTTCTCGTCCCAGATCTTGACGAGCTCTGCCTGCAGCAGCACGCGCGTCTGCTCATCGAGTTCACCAAACGGTTCGTCCATGAGCAGGACTTCGGGATCTGCCGCGAACGCGCGCGCCACGCCGACCCGTTTCTTCATCCCTCCGGAGAGTTGAAATGGATATGCACGCGCGAACCTGGTCAGCCCGACTTTCTCAAGGTACATGGTTACTGTGCGCGCGATGGCGGGCCGCGGCACGCCCTGGATGGACAGGCCGTAGCCGATGTTGTCCTGGACGGTCATCCACGGAAAGACCGAATCTTCCTGGAACACCATCGCCGTCTGCGGCTTGGCGCCGTCGGTCCGGGCGATGGTGAACTCGCCTGAGGTCTGGTGTTCCAGTCCGGCCATGATCCGGATGAGCGTCGTTTTGCCGCACCCGGATGGGCCCAACAGCACGAAGAATTCTCCCTCGCGGACGGTGAGATCCACGGAGGAGAGGGCCGTGACGGGCCCATAGCCGGTCGAGAAGACTTTCGTCAAGCCTTTGAGGACGATTTTGTCCACGGGCACCCAGGGA
>VBAI01000062.1 GCA_005882295.1 Candidatus Segetimicrobium genomatis
TCCTCTTGCTAACCCTGCGGTGCATCTGACGCTTCGAGACCTTTGTGGCTGCAAGATCCTAGAAACGATTTGACTTCGCGGCGGCTGTGGCTCGGGGCTCCCCCTCGCTTCGCGGCTCCGTCGGCCCCCGATCGACCCGCAGGCCTCCCGCTCCCTATCTGCGGCTTGTCCGTAGCGGCGCTCGAGTTCACGGCCTGCGACCAGGTTGCCAACTGCGCAGCTGCGCTCGAGGGGAGCCCGCTCGCCCGCCGCCAGCAGGGTCACATCGGACCAGAAACAATCCGGGATGGGGCTGGTGGAGGAGCCGCGGAGCGACTGGAGGCGAGCCGTCGCCGCCGTTAGCGAGCGCCGCGTCGCGTAGGGTCGGGCCCTGTACACGGAGCGTAGTCCAGCGGAGTTGTACAGGGGGGCCCGGAGCAGCGAGCGCGAGCGTTACGCTCGGCAGGCGAGCCGACTCGGAGCGAAGCGGCCCTCCACCAACCCCATCGTCCCAGTTTGCTTTCTTCAGACGGCCTGACTCGGGCGTGTCGAACCGGGTGCGCGACGATCCCAGAGCACCGCATCGAGAGAGAACGCGCCGGCGCCCGCCA
>VBAI01000063.1 GCA_005882295.1 Candidatus Segetimicrobium genomatis
CCCGCGCCCCGCGCGCCGACAAAGCCGGTCCCGTGGGCCATCTTCACCTTCGTGCTCGTTACCACCATTTCGATGGTCATCAAGGCTCCCACATAGCGCACGAGAAGCCCGAGAATCATCGCCATGCCGCCGAAGAATTCCACGATGGAGACGATCCAGGCGAAGGTTCCGGGTATGGGGAAGCCGAGATTCTGGAGGAACCCGGCAAAGCCTGCGGTGCCGGATGGGAACAGTTTCGGGTACCCGTGGACGATGAACGTCGTACCCACGGCGAGGCGCAGGACAAACAGCGATGCGTCGCGCCAAGTGTTGGATCCGCGGTTCACAACACTCACCCCCAATGTCATGACGGATTTGCCCGGATGGTACAGGGTGCGTGTAACAGATCGACCACAGTCGATCAGGAATGGGTTCTGCGGAAATGCTCGGGGGCAGGCGGAAAGA
>VBAI01000064.1 GCA_005882295.1 Candidatus Segetimicrobium genomatis
CTGGCGGGCGTGGAAGTCCGGGAGGCCGCCGATGCCAAGGCAGCCCTCGAGCACCTCCGCGCGCTGGTGTCAGTCGATTACGGGCTCCTCGCGGTGAACGAGGACCTCCTGCAGGGGACCGAAGATGAGGTCGCTCGCCTGATGCGGGACCGGGACATACCGATCATCATCCCCTTCCCGGCTCCGAAGGCACAGCTGGAGAGCGGCGAAGATTATATTGCCAGACTGGTGAAAGAACACATCGGGTTTTTTGTGAAACTGCGCTGACAGCGAAAAGGCGGGACTGGGGAATGGGGACTGGGGACTAGTGAAAGGCCACGTCGTTACCAGTCCCAAGTCCCCAGTCCCTAGTCCCGCAGTAGAGAGGTGTTGAGATGTCCATCAAGGGTTCAATCATCAAGATCGCCGGGCCCGCCGTTATTGCGCGCGGGATGACGGGCGCGCGGATGTACGACATTGTGCGGGTCGGCGCCGAGGGCCTGCTGGGCGAGATCATCCGGCTGGAAGGCGACACCGCATTCATTCAGGTGTACGAAGATACGTCCGGTCTGCATGTGGGCGAGCCATTAGAGAGTACCGGCAATCCGCTCACGGTCGAGCTGGGGCCAGGGCTGCTGACCGGCATCTACGACGGCATCCTCCGGCCTTTGGAAGCCATCCGCAAGCAGAAGGGCGACTTCGTGGCCCGCGGTGCAGTCGTCGAGGCGTTGGATCGTCAGAAGAAGTGGGCGTTTGAGCCGACGGTGAAGACCGGCGACCAGGTCGGTCCGGGCGATGTCATCGGATGGGTGCAGGAATTCGGATTCAAGCACACGATCCTCATGCCGCCGAGCAGCAAGGGCGGAGTCATCGTCGACGTCAAGAAGGGCGAGTGTACCATCACCGACCCGGTGGCCCGTCTGAAGGACGGCAGCGAGATCACGATGATGCATCGCTGGCCGGTCCGCGCGGCGCGCCCCGTGGCGCGGCGTATGGATCCCACCGAGCCGTTTGTGACCGGCCAGCGCGTGCTGGACGTGCTGTTCCCCGTCGCCATGGGCGGGACCGCGGCGATTCCCGGTCCATTCGGGTCGGGAAAGACTATCACCCAGCAAACGCTGGCGAAGTGGGGAGACGCCGACGTCATCATCTACGTGGGCTGCGGTGAGCGCGGCAACGAGATGACCCACGTTCTGGATGAGTTCCCCGAGCTGGAGGACCCCCGCACCGGCCGGCCGTTGATGGAGCGCACCATCATTATCGCCAACACCAGCAACATGCCGGTTGCGGCGCGTGAGGCCTCTGTGTACACGGGGATCACCCTGGCCGAGTACTGGCGGGATCAGGGTGTGAAGGTGGCCGTGATGGCGGACTCCACCAGCCGGTGGGCGGAGGCCATGCGCGAGATCTCATCCCGCCTGGAGGAGATGCCGGCCGAGGAAGGCTACCCGTCATACCTCAGCAGCCGGCTGGCCGCGTTCTACGAGCGCGCCGGCCGGGTCGTGGCCCTGGGGAAGCCTGAGCGGCGTGGATCCATCACCGTCATCGGCGCAGTCTCTCCGCCAGGCGGCGATCTCTCCGAACCCGTGACGCAGGCCACGCTGCGCATCACCGGCACGTTCTGGGCATTGGACGATAAACTGGCCAGCCGCCGGCACTTCCCTGCGATCAACTGGTTGCGGTCCTACAGCCTCTACATGCAGCTGTTCAAGCCCTGGTACAAAGAGCACATGCCGGCGGATTTCGAGGAGCTGCGGGATCGAGCCGGCGCCCTGCTGCAACGAGAGGCAGAGCTGCAGGAGATCGTGCAATTGGTCGGTCCCGACGCCCTGCAGGACGACCAGCGGATGGTGATCGAGACCGGCAAGATGCTGCGGGAGGATTTCTTGCAGCAAAACGCCTACACTGATGATGCGCACTCCCCGCTGACCAAATCCCACGGAATCCTGAAGGCCATCGTCACATTCTACGACCAGGCGCTGGCGGCATTGAAACGGGGCATGCTCCTGGACGACATCATCAACCTGAAAGCCATCGAAGAGATCGCCCGCATGAAAGACGTACCGAAAGACCAGTTCGACCAGTACATCGCCGGGTGGCTGGAGAAACTGCCGGGGGCGTTCGGCGTAAAGGTCGCTGCGGCCGGTTAGGCCGCGATCCAAATTCCCCTCTCCCTTGGGGAGAGGGTGAGGGTGAGGGGACGGAGGTTTTCGGATCATGGAACTGACCACGAAACGGTATCAATCCATCTCGTATATCTCCGGGCCGCTGCTCTTCGTCGAGGGTGCCAAAGATCTCGCCTATGGCGCGATCGTGAACATTCATCTACCCGACGAGACCGTGCGCGGCGGCCAGGTGATCGAGGTGTCCGAGAAAAACGCGGTGATCCAGGTCTTCGAGGAGACGACCGGGCTGGACTTGGCTAAGACCTCGATCAGCTTGCGCGAGGACGTGGCGCGGCTCGGGGTATCCAAGGAGATGATCGGCCGCCGGTTCAGCGGCCTGGGCGAGCCGATCGACGGACTGCCGCCGCTCATCCCCGAAAAGCGGCTGCCGATCATCGGAGCGCCCATCAATCCCGTCGCCCGGCAGCGTCCGCAGGAGTTCATTCAGACCGGCATCTCGGCGATCGACGGCCTGAACACGCTGGTGCGGGGACAAAAACTTCCCATCTTTAGCGGCGCGGGATTGCCGCACAACGAGATTGCCGCGCAGATCGCCCGGCAGGCCAAGGTCCTGGGCAGCCAGGAGCAGTTCTCCGTCGTGTTCGCGGCCATGGGCATCACCCAGCGCGAGGCGGCGTTCTTCATCGACCAGTTCGAGTCCACGGGGGCGCTGGCCCGCTCGGTGGTGTTCCTCAATCTGGCCGACGACCCCGCCATCGAGCGCCTCATCACGCCGCGCGTCGCCCTGACGGCCGCTGAATTCCTTGCCTTTGAAATGGATATGCAGGTGTTGGTCATCCTCAGCGATATGACAAACTATTGCGAAAGTCTGCGCGAAATCGGCGCTGCCCGCGAAGAGATCCCCGGCCGCCGCGGCTACCCGGGCTACATGTACACCGACCTGGCCACGATTTACGAACGCGCCGGGCGTATTCATGACCGCAAGGGGTCGATCACGCAGCTGCCAATCCTGACGATGCCCGACGACGATATCACGCACCCCATCGCCGACCTGACAGGCTACATCACGGAAGGACAGATTCTGCTCAGCCGCGAGCTGCACCGGCTGGGGTTCTACCCGCCGATTACTCCGCTGCGCAGCCTTTCCCGGTTGATGAACGACGGCATCGGCAAGGGCCGCACGCGCGAGGACCACGGCGCGCTGCGCGACCAGCTCTACTCCGCCTACGCCAACGGCGTCGACCTGCGCAAACTGGTGGCGATCATCGGAGAGGAAGCGCTCACGGATCGCGATCGCCTCTACCTGAAATTCTCCGAAGAGTTCGAGCGACGGTTCCTCAACCAGGGCCAGACCGAGCGCTCGATCGAAGATACGCTGACGCTGGCCTGGAGACTCCTCTCCACGTTCCCCAAAGGGGAACTCAAGCGCGTCAAACAGGACCACATCGAGAAGTACTACTTTGGAGATCTTATGGAGGAGACGTGGCGGGACAAGACCAGAGTCTAGGAGACAACGGCGGGACTAGGGACTTGGGACTAGGGACTCAGAGCCGGCGCACTTCCCAGTCCCCAGTCCCTAGTCCCCAGTCCCGTAGTTAAGGGGTCACGAGCATGCCTGAAGCAGTCTCTCCCACAAGGATGAACCTGCTGCAGCGCAAGCAGCAGGCCAAAGTGGCCGTCCAGGGCGTCGACCTGCTGAAGCGCAAGCGGGACGCGCTGGTGGCGGATTTCTTCAACATCGTGCGACAGTCGTTAGTGGCGCGCGAGCGCCTGACCAAGGCCTGCGAGGAAGCCTATGTCATGCTGGCGCTGGCGAAGGCGTGGGAAGGGCGCGAGGCGCTGGAGGCAGCGGCCATGGCTGACCGGCGTGAAGTGCTGGTGGACATCGACATCCGCAACGTGTGGGGGACGAAGATCCCCGAGGTCTCCGTGAAGGAAGTCCGTCGCAGCTTGTTGGAGCGCGGGCATAACCCCACGACCACCAGTGTGCGGACCGTGGAGAGTGCTGCCAACTTTGAGGAAGTGCTGCGCGCGATCCTCGAAGTCGCCGCGACAGAGATCAAACTGAAGAAGATCGGCCAGGAGATCAAGAAGACGACGCGGCGGGTCAACGCGCTGGAGCAAGTGGTCATCCCCCGCATCATGGGCGAGATCCGCTTCATCACCGCAGTTCTGGAACAGCGGGCCCGCGAGGACGTCTTTCGCCTCAAACGCATCAAGGCGAAGCTTCTGGCGCGCAAGCGCACCGCCTGACCAGCCATGGGCTTCCGCCAGTAGGTCTTGCACGTGGGAGGTGTCACATGTCAGTGCGGATAGGCATTAACGGGTTTGGAAGGATTGGCCGGCAGTCCCTTCGCGCGATGCTCGAGCGCTACCCAGACCGCCTCCAAGTCGTGGCGCTCAACGACATCGCCGATTTGCAGACAAATGCCCATCTGTTCAAACACGACTCCAACTATGGGGCCTTCCCGGGTCGTGTCGAGGCTCGGGATGCTGAACTCCGCGTCAATGACTGGGCGATCAAGGTGTTCTCTGAACGCGAGCCGGCTGCCATCCCGTGGAAGACCGCGGGCGCGGACCTGGTGGTCGAATCCACGGGCCGCTTCACGGCCGCAGAGAAAGCGCGCGGCCACCTGACCGGAGGCGCAAAGAAAGTCGTCATCAGCGCACCGGCCAAGGGGGAAGACATCACGCTGAACATGGGCGTCAACCATGAGCTGTATGATCCGAAGAAACACACCATCATCAGCAACGGATCCTGCACCACAAACGCGCTCTCGGTGACGGCGAAGGTGCTCAGCCGTGAATTCGGGATCAAGCGCGGCTTCATGACGACGGTGCACTCCTACACGAACACTCAGCGGATCCTCGACGTGGTCGGCGAAAACTTGCGCGAGGCCCGGGCCGCGGCGCTCAATATCATTCCCGCGACCACCGGTGCGGCCAAGGCCATCTTCCTGGTGCTGCCGGAGCTCGCGGGGAAGATGCACGGCATCGCGCTGCGCGTGCCGACGCCCACCGTGTCCATCGTGGACCTGGTGTGCGAGCTGGAGCGGAAGACCACCGCGCAGGAAATCAACGCCGCCTACCGGCGCAACAGCCAGGAGGAGATGAAAGGGTACCTGGGTTATAGCGAGGAGGAGCTCGTCTCGATGGATTACAAAGGCAGCCCCTACTCCGGAGTCGTCGATGCGCCGCTGACCACGGTGATCGGTGACTTCATGGTGAAGGTGATGTCCTGGTACGACAACGAGTGGGGGTACGCGTGCCGCGTTGCGGATCTTGTGAACTATATGGCGCTG